>JBFFMG010000175.1:0-7733 GCA_041554215.1 Labilibaculum sp. | reverse complement strand
GTTGAGATTAATGCTCTTTGGTACAATGCTCTTTGTTTTGCTTTGGAAATGGCAACTGAAACAAATGATAACGATTTTATAGAAGAGTGGTTTGATGTGAAAGAAAAATTGAAGAAAGCATTTATTGATACTTTCTGGGATGAAACTAAAGCTTATCTGGCGGATTATGTAGACGAAACGCATAAGAGTTGGGCACTGCGTCCGAATCAGCTGTTTGCTATATCACTTCCTTATTCCTGTCTCTCTTCTGATCAGAAAAAATCAGTTTTGGATTTAATTGAAAAGGAGCTGTTAACGCCAAGAGGTTTACGAACACTTTCACCTAATAGTCATGAATATGTGGGAGTGATTCAAGGAAATGAAGAAAGTAGAAATATGGCTTTTCATTATGGATCGGTTTTTCCTTGGTTGATGGGGCATTTTGCTGAGGCTTATTTAAAACTCCATAAATTGAGTGGTGAGACTAAGATTAAAAGATGGTTAGCCGTATTTGAAGATAGTTTGAATGAGCGTGGATTAGGCACAATATCGGAAATTTATGATGGAAACCCACCGCACTTGCCCAATGAAGCTACATCATATGCTTTGAGTGTAGCTGAAATTATTAGAGTTAGTAAAATGATTAATCATTCACTTTTAAAATAGTCAGTATATGAAAATTCTAATGTTTGGGTGGGAATTTCCACCACATATTTCTGGCGGGTTGGGTACGGCTTGTTACGGACTTACAAGAGGCTTGGCAAAAATAGATGATTTAGACATTGTTTTTGTTGTACCTAAAGCCCATGGTGACGAAGATCAGAGTACAATGAGCTTGGTTGGGGCAAACTCTGTTTCTATTAAGCAAGTTCAAACTCACGTTGAAAATTTTAAATCTCAACATACTTATTTGGAGGTGGAATCGCAATTGATTCCCTATAATGATCCTGATGAATATTATACATTTAGAAGCCAGGATTTATATGCTAAAAACAAATTCTTGAAAGTTGATAAAGAAGGTAAACTTGAGTTTAGTGGAAAGTACGGTACTGATCTTATGGAGGAGATCTATAAATATGCGTTTGTAGCCTCGTCAATATCAGCAGAACATGATCATGATGTAATACACGCACATGATTGGCTTTGTTATCCAGCAGGTATAGCCGCAAAAGAAGTATCTGGAAAACCATTGGTAATACACGTTCACGCTACTGATTTTGATCGAAGCGGTGGAAGTGTAAATCCAAAAGTTTACGAGATAGAAAAAATGGGTATGGATGCTGCGGATAAAATTATTACAGTAAGTAATTTAACTCGCAATATTGTTATTGAAAAGTATGGCCAAAATCCCGATAAGGTAGTTACTGTTTACAATGCGGTTGAGCCTGTTTCTGTTGAAGAGAAGTTGAAAATTAAAAAGGGAGTTAAAGAAAAAGTAGTGACTTTTTTAGGTCGAATAACAATGCAAAAAGGGCCCGAATATTTTGTTGAAGCGGCTCATCAAGTGTTGAAACGAACAAAAGATGTACGATTTGTGATGGCTGGTAATGGAGATATGTTAGAACAAATGGTTGATCGAGCAGCTCAATTGGGAATAAGTGATAAGTTTCACTTTACAGGATTTTTGAAGGGAGATGACGTTTTTAATATGTTTCTGTTAAGTGATGTGTATGTAATGCCCTCTGTGTCAGAGCCATTTGGCATTTCTCCACTCGAAGCTATGCAATCAAATGTTCCGGTTATTATATCAAAGCAGTCGGGAGTATCAGAAATATTAACTCATGCCGTAAAGGTAGATTATTGGGATATCGATGCTATGGCGGATGCGATTTACGGCATTATCAAATATAATGCTCTATCAGAAGTCTTTAAAGAAGAAGGTAAAGAGGAAGTGGATAATTTGAAATGGGCCAAAGCGGCAATTAGTGTTCATGATGTCTATGCTTCTGCAATCAAATTATTCGAACCACAATTTAAAATTTAAGATTATGAAGTCACTTTGTTTATATTTTCAAATTCATCAGCCTTTACGATTAAGAAGATACAGATTTTTCGATATTGGCAATGATCACTACTATTACGATGATTATACCAATGAGTCAATCATGAGAAAGATTGCAGATGAATGCTATTTGCCTGCCAATAAGATTGTTTTGGAATTGTTGAAAAAGAATAAAGGCAAGTTTAAAATATCATACTCCATAACAGGAATTGCCTTGGATCAACTTGAGCAATATGCTCCTGAAGTTATTGATACTTTTAAAGAGTTAGCCAAAACTGGAGATGTAGAGTTTTTAGCCGAAACGTATTCTCATTCTCTTGCTTCATTAATTAATAAAGAAGAGTTTATACAGCAGGTTACAGACCATAGCGATAAAATTGAATCTCTTTTTGGTAGCCGGCCAACAGTATTTAGAAATACGGAAATGATTTATTCCGATGAAATAGGCGAAATGGTTTCCAAAATGGGATTTAAGGCAATTCTAACCGAAGGTGCAAAACATGTTCTGGGATGGAAAAGTCCAAATTATTTGTACTGTAATGCAGTCAATCCAAAATTGAAAATATTAATGCGTAATTATAAATTAAGCGATGATATTTCATTTAGGTTTTCATCTAAAGGTTGGAAAGAATGGCCTTTAACAACCACTAAATTTGTTGGGTGGTTAAATGAAATGGATGATAAAGAGGATTTTGTGAATATATTTATGGATTATGAAACCTTCGGAGAACATCAGAAGAAGGAATCTGGTATTTTCGAGTTTCTGGCTCATCTTCCTCAGGAGGTTATTTTGAAATCGAAATATAAATTTGCCACACCGTCCGAGGTCACTTCCGAATTTCATCCAATTGCCCAGGCGCATGTTCCCAATGTAATTTCATGGGCCGATGAAGAGCGAGATTTGTCGGCATGGCTTGGTAATAAGCTTCAGGATGAGGCTTTTAAGAAATTGTACGCCCTGCGTAATGATGTTATAGAGGTAAATAATGAACGAATAAATCTAGATTGGAAATTTTTACAAGCTAGCGATCATTTCTATTATATGTGTACTAAGTTCGCTTCGGATGGAGATGTGCATTCTTATTTTAATCCATATAGCTCACCTTACGATGCTTTTATCAATTACATGAATGTATTAAGTGATTTTCAGATACAATTGAACGAGATTAAGAACAGTTTGGCTGTTGATACTGAAGAGTTGCGATACCAGATTTCTCAAAAGGATGAATTAATAGCTAAATATGAAAGGGAATTGAGCGAGCTTAAGAATTAAGGGTATGAAACAGAATCATAAGGATATTTAATTGATTAACTAAAACGTAATTTACTTTTGGTATTTAATTTAGTAAACAGAGAGTATTTTGTTCAATTTTAATTGTGAACGCTTTAGTTAGTTGTGAAAATAACTAAAGAGAAATTAGTAATGATATATGGGTATGGATAATAAGGATTTAACTCCGGATTTTGTATTTGAAGTTAGTTGGGAGGTTTGTAATAAGGTAGGTGGAATTCATACGGTAATTTCTACAAAAGCCTTGTCGCTAAAGCCATTGTTTAATGATCAAATCGTTTATATAGGACCGGATTTTAATAATACAGAACATCGGAAAAAAGAGTTTCATGAGGATGTAAAATTATACCCGGAATGGAAAGCGAAATTAAAATCAGAAGGTTTATCGGTTCGGGTTGGTCGTTGGAAAATTCCAGGAAACCCTCTTGTTATTTTGATTGATTTTTCTAGTTTATTATCGCAAAAGGATGTGATTTATAGTAAACTTTGGGAAATTTATCGATTAGAGTCATTGTATGGACAGGCAGATTACCATGATGCAGCAATGTTTGGTTATGCAAGTGGTAAAATTATTGAGAGTTTTGTTCAATTTAACGATTTAAAGGAAAATAAAATTGTTGCTCAGTTTCATGAATGGATGACAGGTGCAGGTCTTTTGTATTTAAAAGATCAAGCTCCGGATATTGCAACAATTTTCACAACTCATGCAAGCATGCTGGGACGCGTACTGGCTAGTAATAATGAAAATCTGTACGATAATTTGAATCATTTTAATTCTGTTGAAAAACCACGGCAATATAATGTTACGGCCAAATGTTCAATGGAGAAATGTGTGGCTCTGGCAGCAGATTGTTCTTCTACAGTAAGTGATATTACTGCGAGAGAATGCTTTCAATTTCACGGTCGTGAGATAGATGTTGTGATGCCAAATGGTTTCGAAGATAATTTTGTTCCTAATCCGGAAGAACTTGAGGCTACAAAACAACAATCTAGAAAAATTTTTAAAAAGGTAGCCGAGTCGCTTTTGGGATACGAAATCAAGGATGATACATTATTTATTGGAACAGGAGGACGATATGAATATAAAAATAAAGGTCTTGATGTATTTTTAGACGCTTTGGCGCAACTAAATGAAAATAAATATTTGGATCGGGACATTATAGCCTTCTTTTTGATACCTGGAGATCAGCGAGGAGCCCGAAAGGATTTAATGGGGAATTTGGCTAACTATCCAGATAAAAAGGCTTTAGTAACACCTTTTTTAACTCATTATTTAGGTGATATCGATAATGATGAGATTTTGAAAAAGATTAAGTTATTAGGGTTTGGAAATGTTCAGACAGAGAGAGTTAAAGTTATTTTTGTGCCAACATATCTTGATGGAACCGATGGCATATTTAATAAATCCTACTATGAACTTTTAATGGGATTGGATTTGTCCGTTTTTCCTTCATATTATGAGCCTTGGGGATATACCCCTATGGAAAGTGTGGCTTTTCGCGTTCCTACGATTACAACTTCATTGGCTGGATTTGGCCAATGGGTTAAAATGATTGGGGAAGCAGATAAAGGAGGGGTTGTAGTTGTGGATCGAAATGACTCAAATAGAAAAGAAGTCGTTGAAAATATTTCTTCTCAGATATTTAATTTTTCAACAAAATCAGAGGATAATGTTCATAGGTGTAGGGAGAATGCAGGTAGTATTGCTAAAAGAACATTGTGGAAAAATTTTATAGGGAATTATTATCAAGCATATGAATTAGCAATCAAGAATAATATGAAAAAGGGACATGAATCACCAGTACAAGTTCAGGTGGAAAATCATTTAAATGTACCAAAAAGTAATGATATTAATTGGCGAAAATTAATTATTGAAACCAATCTTCCTAAGGAATTACTTGGCTTGGAGGAATTATCGAAAAATTTATGGTGGTGCTGGAATTATAAAGCTAATGATCTTTATGAATCAGTAGATCCGGTGTTGTGGCATAATTGCAAAAAGAATCCAATTCTATTGCTTAAACAAGTTTCAAGTTCGCGAATGAAAGAATTGGCGGTAAACGAAACGTTTATGAAAAATTACACAGCCGTAATTCAGGAATTCAATAATTATATGGCAGAAAAGCCTGCCGAAGGACAACCTAAAATTGCTTATTTTAGCATGGAGTACGGTTTAAATAACAACTTGAAGATTTATTCTGGAGGATTAGGAATATTGGCAGGTGATTATTTGAAAGAAGCCAGTGACTCTAATGTTGATATGGTTGCGGTTGGTTTTATGTATCGATTTGGTTACTTTACGCAGCATCTTTCCTTAAACGGAGAGCAGCTGGTGGAGTTGGATGAACAAAAATTTTCTCAGTTGCCAATAAGTCGGGTGCGAGATAGTTCGGGATTTGTCAAAACCATTTCCTTTTCGTTAGAAGGAAGAACTGTTACAGCAAAAATATGGCGAGTTGAAGTAGGACGAATTTCACTATATCTTTTGGACACAGAAACCGAAATGAATGATGAGAGAGATCGCTCTTTAACTCATCAATTATATGGTGGCGATTGGGATCATCGAATTAAGCAAGAAATTCTTCTAGGAATTGGTGGGATTAAAACATTAAAGGTTCTTAATATTCAACCCGATTTATATCATTGCAACGAAGGACACGCGGCATTTATAAACGTGGAACGTTTGATTGATCTAATTGAAGATGGTTATCAATATGATGTTGCTTTGGAAATTGTAAGGGCTTCATCACTTTTCACTACACATACACCCGTTCCTGCAGGACATGATACCTTTTCTCCAGATATGATAAGGCATTATTTGTCTTATGTACCTGAAAAATTGAAATTAGGTTGGGATCAATTCCTGGCATTGGGGAGAGTGAATCCTTTGGATTATAATGAGAAATTTTCGATGAGTAATTTGGCAGCTAATACGTCGGTTGCGATGAATGGAGTGAGCATGCTTCATGGTAAAATTTCTCAGGAAATGTTTAATAACCTATACCAGGGATATTTCCCAGAGGAATTGCATATTGGTTATGTTACAAACGGAGTGCATTATCCTAGCTGGACTGCCAAAGAGTGGCGAACTTTGCACGAAGAAGAGTTTGATGAGGGATTCTTGAATGATTTGTCGAACAAAGAATATTGGAAAAAAATATACGATGTTGCAGATGAAAAAATATGGGGTATAAAAAATGTTCTGCGTAAAAAATTGATTGATTTCGCAAAAAATCGTTTCCAAAAAAACTGGATTAAAAGATTTGAAGATCCTCGCTCTTTAGTTGATATTCTAGATTCAATAGATGAAAATGCTTTAACCATTGGTTTTGCTCGAAGATTTGCTACATACAAACGAGCGCACCTATTATTTAGTGATCTAGAGCGATTGTCTCAACTCTTAAATAATCCAGAAAAACCAGTTCAGTTTATTTTCGCAGGAAAAGCTCATCCAGCTGATAAAGCAGGGCAGGATCTAATTAAATTTATTGTTGAAGTATCTCGTCGTCCGGAATTTGAAGGCAAAATTCTATTTCTAGAAAATTACGATATGGAATTGGGGCAACGATTGGTAAAAGGTGTTGATATCTGGATGAATACACCTACAAGACCATTAGAAGCTTCTGGAACTTCAGGCGAAAAGGCTGTAATGAATGGAGTGCTTAATTTTAGTGTTCTAGATGGTTGGTGGTTAGAAGGATATCGCGAAGGAGCTGGTTGGGCTCTAACCGATGAGAGAACGTATGAGAATCAAGACTTTCAGGATGAATTGGATGCTCAAACAATATATTCAATGTTTGAAAACGAGATTATTCCTCTTTATTATAAGCGCGATAAGAACAATATTCCAGTTGACTGGATTCAATACGTGAAAAAATGTATTGCTGAAATTGCACCAGAATATACAACTAAGCGTATGATCGACGATTATAAAGATCGTTTTTATAGTAAAATGTATCAGCGTGTTGCGAAAGTAAAGGAGAATGATTTTGAAATTTTAAAAGAAACGGCTAAATGGAAACAGAAAATTCTTGCTTCGTGGAGTAAAATTGAAGTGGTTTCTGTTGATGCTCCGAGCACTCCTAAGCACAAATATTTGTCGGGTCAAAATTATCATGTAGAAGTTGCTCTGGATTTAAAAGATTTAATTGATGAAGACATTTGTGTGGAATTGGTTATAAGAACTTCCATTGATGCTCATAATCCAGGACCGATTCGTAAGGAACAGTTAATTCTTGATCGTAAGGTAGATTCACTCGCTTTCTATCGTTTGGATTTGGAGTTAAATGATCCGGGAATCTTCGATTTTGGATTAAGAATGTATGCTTGTAATTGCAATCTTCCACATCGTCAGGATTTTAACTACGTGAAATGGATTTAAAATAATATAGAAATAAAGAAATGCTGTTTCGATTGAAACAGCATTTTTTTTAACTTAAAGGTGGAATTACACGTACCTGT
>JBFFMG010000174.1:0-7735 GCA_041554215.1 Labilibaculum sp. | reverse complement strand
TAAAATGATGGATCAGTATCATCCGTTGGGACTTGTAGGCGTAATTTCTGCTTTCAACTTTCCGGTTGCTGTTTGGGCATGGAACGCGATGCTGGCTGCTGTTTGCGGCGATGTAATTATTTGGAAACCTAGCTCAAAAGTGCCATTGTGCGCTCTTGCTTGTCACAATATCATTCAAAAAGTACTAAAAGACAATGATGTGCCCGAAGGTGTTTTCAACTTGATCGTTGCAAAATCGTCGGTGATGGGTGATAATTTTATAGAAGACAAACGTGTTCCTTTAATTTCGGTTACCGGATCGACAGCCATAGGAAAACGTGTTGCCGAAAAGGTAGGTGCTCGCCTGGGAAGAACAATCGCCGAATTGGGCGGAAACAATGCGATAATCATGGCGCCGTCTGCCGATATCGACATGGCAATTCCTGGAATTGTATTTGGATCGGTTGGAACTGCCGGACAACGATGTACCTCTACCCGACGTTTGATTATCCACGAAAGTATTTACGAAGATGTAAAAACCCGTTTGTTGAATGCTTACAAACAGGTAGAAGGAAAAATTGGGAATCCACTGGATGAAAAAACATTGGTGGGACCGGTAATTGATAGCGGTGCTGTGGAGGTTTACAAACATGCCATTGCCGAAGTGAAAAAAGCAGGTGGTAAAATTGTGTACGGCGATAAAGTGCTCGATGGCAATTTTGTAGTTCCTACCTTTTGCGAGGTTGAAAATCACTGGCAAATTGTTCAGGATGAATCTTTTGTTCCGGTTCTTTACATTATGAAATACAAAAGCTTAGACGAGGCCATTCATTTGCACAATGATGTTCCGCAAGGATTATCTTCATCGATTTTCACCATGAACATGCGGGAAGCTCAAACCTTTATTTCTGCAATTGGAAGCGATTGTGGAATTGCAAATGTGAACATTGGAACATCGGGTGCCGAAATTGGCGGTGCTTTTGGCGGCGAAAAAGAAACGGGTGGCGGACGAGAATCTGGTTCCGATTCCTGGAAAACCTACATGAGAAGACAAACGAACACCATAAACTATGGCGTAGACTTGCCATTGGCACAAGGAATTAAGTTCGATTTTTAGACACAACACACCAAACACTTACTGTTTTTAGTAACAAATACCTCGACACTTGTCGGGGTATTTTTCTAAATGCAATTATTCTCCCTCTGATTCTCATTAGATTAGTTATCTATTTTTGTTTTTTTATTCCTTTTACCTTTGCGCTTACGACTTTACCGTACACCAAAATCAAATAACAGATACAACAAGCAACTGCGCTATTTCTTAATTCAAATTAAGATGTGGAATATCCAACACATAATTTTTAAAACATTCGATAAATTGCTATTTTTGATCAATTACTATACCACGCAACCTACTTAGCATGTTGAGAAAAACTTTAACCACTATACTAATTCTTTTGCTACTGGCAATCATTGTTTTAGGATATTTATTTCTTCAAAAACAACAAGAGTACAAAGGAATTGATCCTTTCTCAGCAGTACCGGTTAATTCGGAAATGATAATACAATTTGAGAGTTTGGAAGATTTAATCACCAAACTGGAAAACAATACCGGAGCCTGGAGAGAGCTTAGCAAATTTGATCGAATTGCCAACATCAACCGAAACCTTCAATTTTTAGATAGCCTGATCAGTAATTTCGATTCGGAAGGCACATTCTCTTTAGATCGATCATTTACCATGGCCAGTCACCTGCAAGGTAAAAATGAAATTGAGTATTTATACCTTTTTCCCATATCTGATTATTTAGAGGAGAAAAAGATTAAAAATGCAATTGTCAATTGGGTTGGCTTTGATTCATCTGTTTCGGAACGAAAATATCACAACACAACACTATTCAGTATTCCTACAAAAAATCCGAAAGAGAAAGGAATTCACTATGCCTTTTCGAAAGGATTATTTATTGCCAGCAGATCGATGTTGCTCGTTGAAAACTCTGTACTGCAGCTAAGTACCGAAAATTCCATTACCAAAACAAAAGGATTTGAACAGATTCGCAGAACAATAGGAAAAAATGTTGACGCAAATATCTTTTTAAATCTAAAAACCTTTCCAAAACAGGTTTCTTTATCACTCAATAAAGATTGTAACAAATTCGTTCGAAACTTTACCAACCTGGCCAACTGGACCGAACTTGATCTTAGTTTCCGAAACAATATTATTTTGTTGAACGGATTTACCTACAGCGATCCTCAGCAAGGCAATCTGTTGAACCTGTTTCTTCAGCAAGAACCTGTAAAAATGGAAATGGAATCGATCATTCCATCGAGTACCAGCATTTTAACCATACTTGGTATCGACGATGCCTCTTTACACAAAGGAAAATACCGCAAGTATCTCGATCAAATAGGAAAATTATCCGACTATCAGAAAAGTATTAACGCTGTAAAGAAAACGACAGGTGTTGATTACGAGGATGCGATCTATTCTCTTATTCATAAAGAAGTTGGCTTGGCTTTTGCCGATGGACAAACCAACAAACGCTTCACCATTATACGAACCAAAAGTGCGAGCATAGCCAAAGAAAAAATGTTGGAAATGATCAATGGTAATGCAAAAAACGAACAACGAACTCTTGACTACTACAAACGAACATATCAACTCGATAAAGAAACCAGTTTCGACATTTTTAAACTGCCTGAGGATCGAATTCCTGAAAAACTTTTCGGAACCTTCTTTACGGATGCTTCATCGGCTTACCTTACTTTTATTGACAACTACATGGTTTTGGGACCCGATATCAGCTCACTTTCCGAATTTATTCAAGAATCGGTGCTAGGTAAAACACTAAATACCAATCAAACATATATGGAAAATAAAGAGTTCCTATCCAATAAGGCGAACTTTTATTTTTATGCATCAACACCCAGAGCCCATGCGTTTATTTCAGAATTTTTAAATGCTGATTTGCAAAATGAAATTCAGAACCACAAACAAAGTGTAAATAAGTTTCAGGCAATAGGTTTACAATTAAGTTCAAACCGAAATCTAATTTACAACAACCTGTTTATCGAATACGATCCAATACTTGAACTTGCCCCCCAAACCGATTGGGAATCGCGATTGGATACTTGTTTTCTGCACAAACCATACCTGGTTGAAAATCATTACACAAAAGAGAATGAAATATTGGTTCAGGATATCAATAATCAACTTTACCTTTTAAACCCATCGGGACGTGTGCTATGGAAAAAGCCTTTGGCATCTCAAATAGTTGGAAAAGTTCACCAAATAGATATTTATAGAAATGGAAAGCTTCAATATCTTTTCGCAACAAAAAACAAGCTTCATTTGGTAGATAGAAATGGAGAGAATGTAACTAATTATCCAATAAAATTAAAAGCTGAAGCAGTTCAGGGAGTTTCAATATTCGATTACGATAACAACAAAAACTATCGATTCTTTATTCCTTGCGAGGATAAAAATATTTACGCTTACACCAAAGAAGGCAAAACTCTTACTGGCTGGAGTCCTGCAAAAGCTGAAAATGAAATTAATTGTGAAATTCAGCACTTTAGAGTGCAAAACAAGGATTACATTGTTTATGCTGATAAATACCGTGTTTATATTTTAAATCGTAGAGGTGAGGAAAGAATCAAGCTAAAAGAACAGTTTTCAAAATCAAAGAACAATCCTTTCTATCTGGAAACATCAATTGGCAATATCAGCGACCGACTAGTAAGTACCGATATCAACGGAAATATCTATTATTGCTATTTCGACGGAAAAGTTGAGAAAAAAACATTTACACAATTATCTGATTCACACTTTTTTACTGCTGCCGATATTGATAGCGATGGTAAAAATGAATACCTGTTTGCCGATTACAATATTTTAAAAATATTTGATACTTCGGGAGAACAAAGTCTCGACAAAAAATTCGATTCCGGAATTAGCTTCCGACCTAATGTTTACAATTTCTCGCGAAGAAATATTGAAATAGGAATTTGCCTCGAAGACGAAAATAAAATATTCCTTATTGATAAAGAGGGAAATAACCACAAAGGATTCCCGGTAAAGGGAAATACCGAATTTTCAATAGGTTTCTCAAAAACAGAGGATAAAGCATTTAATCTTTACGTTGGAGATAATCGAAACTTCCTGCTCAATTATTCCGTACAATAACGGCATTTATCAACAAAAACAGATAATTTATGTGCTTTAACAAATAGCTTTCACAACATTATTACTCTTTCTGCCTTTATTCATCCAAGCCAATAATTCATCATTAAAACATTAGGGTATTAAAGGTAATGTTCGGTACTATTTGTAAATACGTATATTAATAAAACAAATATGATACTAAAATTTAGATCTTTTATTCCATTATTGCTTTCCTGCATTATAGCCATTTCTACTCAATCCTGTTTTGATGGTGATGATTATGACTTTGATAAACTTTCGGAAAAAGTAAACTGGACACCAAATATGATTGTTCCACTTGGTTACGGAACTTATTCCTTATGGTACTTACTGAATCAACATGAAGCAAATCCTGCCGACCAAACCATTGTTTTGGATGCGGAAGGGATGCTGCATATCAAATACATGGAAGAAGATATTTTTTCTTATAATGTTGATGAGGTTCTCAACTTCCCCAATCAATCTGCAATCGACTTAAGTTATTCTTTACCCAGTTTTGGTGCTGGTCTGCCCTATTCGGCCATAGCAGGATTGGGATTAGGTACACAAACAGACCAAATTCAGATAATCACCGGAACTACAGGCGTAAAACTATATGAACTCGATTTAGATGCAAACATTCAACTCCAATTAACAAATCCTTTAAATACTGAAGTTGATATCACAATTGCAATTCCGAACGGAACACAAAGCGGAATTCCAGTTAATCAGACTTTTACATTAGCTCCAGGCGCAACAAACCAAGTTGAAAATTTAAATTTGCAAGGACTAAATTTACTTTTCAATACGCCATATACGACTAACAATGATGTAGATATCACTTTTGATATAGATATTAAGGACAACGGAGGTCTTATCACCAGCAATGGTAATCTGGCAGTAAACCTAACCGTTCAAAATATTAATTTTATTTTAGCTCAAGGCGATTTTGGGAATCAAATCATTGCTCTCGAGAGCGGAAATATTGATATGGGTGTCGATTTTTGGGATGATATTGAAGGGGATTACCAATTTGCCGATCCACGCGTTAATCTATACATGGATAACTCTGTTGGCGTTCCATTCCAAATTAATGCCGACATCACTGGATATGCTGCAGATGGAACAATGGCGTCTTTGAATCCTAATCCTTTGCAACCAAATTATCCATCTACTATTTCCGAGGTTAACACAGGTATTACTGAAATAATTACCTACGATAAAGACAATTCTGATATTGTGGCTTTGATGGCTTTACCTCCATCCGACAGATTAGAATATTTTGGAAATATTACTTTAAATCCTGACGGTGTACCGGCAACACCAAATATCATTAGCAACAGCTCTGCTATTAATGTAGATATTGAAATAGATGTTCCTCTGGATTTTAGTGCAACCAATTTGATTTTAAGAGATACAGTGAACGACATTGACATTAGCGATGCTGATAAAATTATGAATGCTGCTGTAGTTATTGTTGCCGAAAATGGATATCCGCTTGACGTAACTATCGATAAAATTTACCTTACCGATGCTGCTTACAATGTAATTGATGAAATTACTGACAATGGAATTATTGATGCCGCAACAGTATTTACATCAGGAGATAAACTAGGAGAAGTTGATCCTAGCTCGATTAAAGAGGTCGAACATCAGATTCAACTAACACAGAGTCAGATTCAAAACCTGAACCAAACAGTAAACTTAATTATAAACGCTAGCGTGAGTACAGAAAATGGTGGCGTTCCGGTAAAACTAAAGGGCGATTACGAACTTAAATTCACTATTTCTGTTCAAGCTCAAATCGATCTTAATAATTAAAAACACTCGAAGTGCTTACTGTTAAAAGTACCTAAAGTTTGAAAAATAGTAAACTTTAGGTATTTTAAATTTTTAAGACATCTTAGAATCATCCAAAGTATGACAAAAATATTTACAAACATATCTCTGACAGGAATACTTATGGTACTCATATCCTTTTCTGTTTCTGCCCAAAAAATGAACAACACTTTGTATTTAATGCAAAATGTACCTCAATCAAATCAATTAAACCCTGCGATTCAGCCCGAATGTAAAGTTTTCGTTGGATTTCCAGCGCTAAGTTCTATTTATCTGAACTATAGCAACAGTAGCTTTGCTTACAGCGATGTTATTAAGGATGGTACCGGAATCCAAAAAGATTCTTTAATTGTTGACATCAACAGCTTTCATAATGCTTTGCAAACGACCAATTTTGTGTCGCAGCAGTTTGAACTAACTCTTTTCGCATTGGGAATACGTGCAAAAGATTACTTTTTCACTCTTGATGTAATTGAAAAGCAAGATAGTCGATTTAGTTTCGATAAAGAGATGATTACATTTTTAAAAGATGGAAACTATCCTTTTAGAGGCAGAACTGCGAACTGGGGAGGTATTGGCCTGGATGCCAGCTACTATCACGAAGTTGCTTTGGGTGTGTCGAAAAAATTGAACGACAAATGGACTGTAGGTATTAAAGGGAAAATGCTATTTGGTATTGCTAACATGCACATGGAAGATTCTAAAATGTCTGTTTTTACTTCGGCTTCTGGTGATGAAATTGTTTTAAATTCCGAACACCGCCTTCTTGTTTCAATGCCAATTAATCAAATAGGATTAAATTCTGATGGATTCGTTGATGATATTGATATTGATGGTGATGATTACGATGCAGATTTCTTTGCCAACACACAAAATAAAGGATTCGCAGTAGATTTGGGCATGACATACCAAATGGATGAAAACACTCGCTTATATGCAAGCATATTGGATATTGGATCGATTAACTGGAAGACTGACGGGCATGAGTTTTCGCAAAATGGATCGTTTACCTGGACAGGTGCCGATTGGTCTCAATCGGGAAACTCAAATGATCCAAACTACGAGGAAATTGAGGATGTATTTGATGATTTATCAGATTCAATTGTTGACGAATTTCAAGCAACAAATAAAATAGGTTCATACAAAGTAGGATTGCCTACCAAAATTTATTTTGGGGGAACTCACGACCTTACTAAAAAAGTAAACGTAGGCGCTTTAAGCAGAACCGAAATTTTTAATGGTAAAATTCAATCTTCATTGACATTTTCGGCCAACGCACGTTTTTTTAGAAACCTAAGCACTACTTTGAGTTACTCGGTAGTAAACAATTCCTACAACAATATTGGTTTTGGATTGGCTACCAAATTAGGACCTACACAATTTTACGTGGTTAGCGACAATGTAATGGCCGCCATTAAACCAAACAATGCTCATCTTGCAAATATTCGATTCGGAATTAACTTCCTTTTTGGATGTAAAGACAAAACAATTAAGAAAAATTCTTGCTCTTTCGTGGATGAAATTAAAAATAAAAAGAAGAAGCCATTATACAAGTAAATTAAACGATTTTTTTTGCTCCTTAACGGAGAGTTTACATCAATTTGAATTCTAGACTGCCTTGCGGGGCAGTCTTTTTTTTTGATATTATCAAAGATCTTCTCTGTGCTGCTTCGTGAGCACTATGGTGATAAAACATCAATAACTTAAAAAATAACTCACCCTGCAGGACACAGTGC
>JBFFMG010000173.1:0-7776 GCA_041554215.1 Labilibaculum sp. | reverse complement strand
TCGGAAAATAAAATAAAATTTTCATGAATACATAGTTTTAAGCGGTTACGACAATATCTTGATTTTTGTAAACCATCCAAAATAGTGCGATCGCAATAGAACAAAGTACTGTTGCGATAATTGATCCTTCAAAACCAAATTGTCCTCCTGTAAGCAACTCATTGCCATTAATGGTTTGTGAGATTAAGGTTTCTGATTTTGTTCCGCTAACTTCGAAGCCGAAAATTGGTCCCTGAAAAAAATTCCAACTAAAGTGAAGTGCAATCGCGAACCATAGGTTTTTTGTAAAAATATAGCCAATTCCTAAAAGAATTCCGGCAAGGAAAATATTGCTAACACCAATAAAAGAAACATTAGGATTAAGAAGATGAAGAGCAGTAAAAATGAAAGAAGATAAAAGTAATGCGATATATCTATTCATTGAATCCATAAGGTTTGGAAGAATATACCCACGAACAATTACTTCTTCATTAACGGCAACAATTATGAATAGAAAGATAGATTGTAATAAACTAAGAAAACTTAAATTTACTGAATCGATAGTCAAATTTCCATTGCCCCATAATAGTAAGGTTCCAAGTCCCATCATCACTATTCCGGCAATTAATCCGTAAAAAATATTTTTTTTCTGATTTTTAATAGAAAAACCGAAATCCTTAGCTTCTCTTCGATCTATGTATTTACTGAAGATCCAAAAAATAAGCAGAGTTCCCAGAGCTCCTGAAAATTGAACGGCGAGCGTAGCTCCATCCGACAGATCCATATTTTTAATATTTTCAAAATTTAGATTTCCCGTAATTGCACTGTATAGTACAAGAGCTATAAATTGAAAAATACCAGAAACAATAAAGAATGGAATGATAACTAGAAGTGCTCGAAGCCATCCTCTTTTTATGGCTGGGGATTTGGTTGTAGGATTCATTAAATATGGGTTTTGGTTTGTGAGGATAAAGTTAACAAAATCTTGATATTATGAAAGAGGTAAATATGCAAGGATTGGTTTGTATTGACATCAAAAAAGGGTTGCCTTTACTGACAACCCATTTTTTTTGATTACGTACTTAAACTACGCCTTGAGCAATCATGGCATTCGCTACTTTTACAAAACCTCCTATATTTGCGCCATTTACGTAATTCACAAATCCATTCGAAGATTTTCCATACTTAACACAAGTTGTGTGAATGTCTTTCATAATTCGTTTCAAATGATTGTCAACCTCTTCCCGAGTCCAACTTAAACGCATTGCATTCTGAGACATTTCCAAACCAGAAACGGCAACACCACCTGCGTTGGCTGCTTTACCTGGACCATATAGAATTTCATTTTCTAGATAAATATCCACAGCCTCAGGTGTTGAAGGCATGTTTGCTCCTTCAGAAACACAAATACAACCATTATTGATTAAGATTTGTGCTTCTTCGGCATTTATTTCATTTTGAGTGGCACTTGGTAAAGCTACATCACACTTTACGCTCCAAGGTCTTTTATTTGGATAATAGCCTACGCCATATTTCTTGGCATATTCCTCAATTCTGCCTCGTTTAATGTTTTTAAGTCTCATCACGAAAGTGAGTTTTTCACCATCAATTCCATCTGGGTCATGAATAAATCCTGAGGAATCGGATAAAGTAACCACTTTACCACCTAATTCATTCACTTTTTCGACGGTGAACTGAGCAACATTTCCAGAGCCTGAAACGCTTACAATTTTTCCTTTTAGGCTATCATTTTTGGTTTTTAGCATTTCCTCTGCGAAGTACACATTTCCATATCCAGTTGCTTCTGGACGAATTAAACTACCACCCCATTCAGCACCTTTTCCTGTTAAAACACCTGTAAATTCATTACGAAGGCGCTTGTATTGACCAAACATATATCCTATTTCGCGACCACCAACACCTATATCTCCGGCAGGAACATCAGTATTTGGGCCGATGTGTTTGCAAAGTTCAGTCATAAAACTTTGACAGAATCGCATTACTTCACCGTCTGACTTTTGCTTAGGATCAAAGTCCGAACCTCCTTTTCCACCTCCCATTGGAAGTGTAGTTAAGCTGTTTTTAAAAACTTGTTCGAATGCAAGAAATTTTAGAATTCCCAAGTTTACTGTTGGGTGAAAACGCAATCCTCCTTTGTATGGGCCAATTGCACTGTTCATCTCAATACGGTAGCCACGATTCACCTGAATTTCCCCCTTGTCATCTACCCAAGGAACCCTGAAAATTAAAATTCTTTCAGGCTCTGAAATCCGTTCCAGGATTTTAGCTGTTTTGTACTTTGGATTTTCCTCTAAAAAAGGAAGCAATGACTCCACCACTTCGTGAACGGCCTGATGAAACTCAATTTCTCCTGGAGTTCTACTTTTTAATTTGTCCATAAATTCCTTACTGGAAGGAGCCTTTAACATAGTTGTCATGGTAATTAATGTTTAAGTTAGACATGAATTATACTGGGTGTGAATGAACGTTATTGCGAATAATACCGATTAGTATTTGAAAGAATCTTTATCTGGGTGATATTGATGCTCAATACTAATCGGCATTGTACCGACTTAATTTTGATTCCAAACGGTATTATTGCGATCTTATTTAAAGGTAAAAAAGAAATCCCTCAAGGTCAAGGGTTTAGTTTTCAGTTAATTTGATTAAATTTAAAAGAGCCTACAAACAGTAGCCAAAACATCAAGATTTTTTTACAATTTTTAATGTATCTACGTAAGTAAATCGAAAATGTATGAATTCAAGTCTGGGTAAAGAACAGGGAATCAATAAGATCATAGCTGAAAATATCGAGCGCTTAAAAGAGCTGTCAGCAATTAATCAAACAACAAGTATTATCAAGGAGGGAAAATCTATTGAGAATACTTTGCAACAAATTTGCTTTATTCTTCCTAAAGCATGGCAATATCCTGAGTTCACGGTTGCTCGAATCGTTTTTGACGGACAAGAATATTTAAGTCCCGGTTTTCGTCTTTCTCAATGGACAATAACTCATGAGTTTTTAACAATTCATAAGCGTAGTGGACGAATAGAGGTTTGTTATGTGAAAAAATTCCCAACTCTTGATGAAGGTCCATTTTTGAAAGAAGAAAGACATTTGATTGAGAACATTGGAAGTATTATTGTTGGATATATCAATAGTGAAACCGGAAAGGAATTACTGAGTCAAACAAGAAAGATTGATCCTAAGAAGAAGGAAATTATTGGTCCTTACGTTCCTGTTACCAATCGTAAATTATTACAGGATTTCCTAAATAAGAACAATGCCGATCGGGATATTTATCACGATTTAATGCCTTTTAAAGTAAAGGAAATATTGCTGGTGGCGAATTTATACGACGCCTATTGCATTGAACGGGAAGGACGTTTTTCGGAACAAATATCCAGCGAGTATCACCAGTTGAACTTAACATCAATGCCTAGAGTTACTGGCGTGTCTAATCTCGAAGAGTGCATGGAGCAATTGCATTCCAAGCATTTTGATATGATTATATTAATGGTTGGTGTCGATAAAAAAACGCCAATTGGTTTAAGTGAGCGAATTAAAAAAGAATTTCCTTATATATCTATCTTTTTATTGCTAAATAATGATGCTGATATTGCCTTGTTTGAGGAGCAGCGGGCAGAATTGGTAAGTGTTGACAAAATATTTGTTTGGAACGGAGAATCTCAGGTTTTCTTTGCCATGATAAAAAGTTTGGAAGATAAGGTGAATGTTGGAAATGATACTAAGATTGGATTGGCGCGGGTAATTTTATTGGTTGAAGATTCGGCAAAGTATTATTCAAGATATTTGCCAATGCTTTATCAGAGTGTTTTAGCACAAACTCAACGAATAATTGATGATGTAAGCACCGATGCTCAGTATAAAATTCTTCGATTACGAGCTCGGCCTAAAATATTGCTGGCCTCGAATTACGAAGAAGCAATGAATATTTATTACCAATATAGGGAATATTTGCTGTGTTTAATTTCTGATGTGAAGTTCAAGAAAGAAGGTGTGTTTTTGGATGATGCAGGAATTAGTTTGGTGAAAGAGATTAAAGGAGAATATCCTAATTTACCGGTTATTCTTCAATCTTCAGATGTTACTAATGCCACTCATGCATTTAAACTTAAAGCCAGCTTTATCGATAAAAATTCAGAAACGCTTCGAGGTGATATTCGTTTGTTCATTCGTCAGTTTTTGGGATTTGGAGATTTTGTATATAAAGATGCCGAAGGGCGTGAAATAGCTACCGCAAAGTCATTAAAAGAGTTTGAGGATTATTTGTACCATATTCCAGGTGAATCTTTGGTTTATCATGCCCAAAAAAATCACTTTTCCTTGTGGTTAATGGCTCGTGGTGAAATTCGAATTGCTAAAATGATTGCGCCTTATCACATTACTGATTTTAAATCGGCTGAAGATGTTCGGGATTATTTAATTAATGTGATTCAGAATTATCGGAACGAAAAAAATAAGGGAAAGGTTGTTGAGTTCAATGCCGATTTTGCTCTTAATACAAATAATATAGTTACTCTTTCAACAGGTTCGCTTGGAGGAAAAGGAAGAGGTTTGGCCTTTATTAATTCCATGCTTTTTAATCTGAATTTAAGTCGGTTTGTTCCAGGAATAAATATAAAAGCTCCCATGACTGCTGTTATTGGGGTTGATGAATACGAATCATTCCTAGATCGAAACAATTTGTTGGATAGAATTAAGGATGTTGATGATTTTGAGCAGATTCAGCGGTATTTTTTAGATGCAGAATTAACACAGAGACTGGTTCAAAAGATAAGAATCATGCTAATGAATTTTGAACAGCCTTTGGCCATCAGATCTTCCGGTTTGTTTGAGGATTCTTTACTTCAGCCTGTTGCAGGAGTTTTTCAAACCTATTTAGTCCCTAATAATCATCCCGATTTAAATACGCGTGTTAAGCAGGTAACCGATGCCGTAAAACTGGTTTACGCTTCCATATTCTCCGATGATTCGAGATTGAATGTTTCCGCAATGAACTATAAAATTGAAGAAGAAAAAATGGCTGTGGTAGTTCAGGAAGTTGTAGGAAATCAATACGGGACCACTTTTTATCCTCACATTTCGGGTGTCGCTCAATCTTACAATTACTATCCTTTTGGCCACATGAGACCAGAAGAAGGATATGCGGTGATTGGAATTGGGTTGGGTAAATATATTGTGGATGGTGAAAAAGCATTTCGTTTTTCTCCTGTTTTCCCAACTATCGAGAATAATAGCGCGAAAGATCAATTTAAAAATTCGCAAGTAGAATTTTATGCAGTTGATCTTAAGAAAGAGGAACTAAATCTTTTGGAAGGCGATACGGCAGGATTAATCCGTTTGGATATTGATGATGCAGAAGAACATGGAAATTTAATTCATTGTGCTTCTGTTTATAACTCCCTTAGTGATACAATAAATCCGGGGTTGGATGTTATGGGACCAAGAATTATCAATTTTGCTAATATCCTAAAATACAATTACATTCCTCTGGCAAAAACCATAGAACTTGTTTTGGACATTATTAAAGAAGCGATGGGTTCTCCAATAGAGATTGAGTTTGCGGTCGATTTAACGAAAGATAAAGAAGGGAAGGCATCGTTTTATCTTCTTCAAATAAAACCATTGGTTGGCAATATTGATGATTACAATATTGATTTAAACGAAATTGACAGAAACAAGCTTTTGATGATTTCGGAAATGAGTATGGGAAATGGATTGGTTGACGATATTGTTGATGTTGTTTACATTGCGCCTGAATTATTTAAGAAGGAAATGACGCTTGAAATTGCAGAAACGATTTCGAAAATTAATCAGGAAATGAGAGAAAAGGGCAAACGATTTGTTTTGATTGGGCCCGGTCGTTGGGGAACTCGAGACAGATGGATTGGAATTCCTGTGAAATGGAATGATATTGCATTTTCAAAATTAATTGTAGAAACAAGCTTCGAGGATTATCCTTTGGAAGCATCATCAGGATCACACTTTTTTCACAATGTTACTTCAATGAATATTGGCTACAGTTCTATTCATCATCATTCCGAATCTTCTTTTATTGATTACCAAACATTAAAAGAACAAAAAATACTTGGTGAGTATGGTGCAGTTCGTCACGTGCAATTTAAAAAACCATTAACCATTAAACTGGATGGCAAAAAGAGACTGGCCGTAGTTAGTTTTGATTAAATGATATTTTTAAAAATGAAAAGAAATGCCTAATGCAATATTCCAAATATCAGTTGATTTAACAAATTCGGTTCTGATGGCTTCCAAAATATAATTATCCATTGTTCCTATTTCAGTGTAAAAATCAATTCCTTTAATTACTTTATAGGGTAAAGGATGGTAAACTATTGCTCCAAAAAAAGGAGCCATGTGAATTTTATTCTGAAAATAATATCCTTTCGGAAAATGTTTAGGTAATTTACGGTAGGTGTTGTGAGTGGAACCAAAATTGATACTTAAACCTGCTGTTGGAGCTACTATAAAATCACCAATATGAAATTGTTTTAAAAGAAATGTATTTTTAAAAGCTACCGTATTAAGAGTACGTGTTTCTGTGTGTATCGATGTACTTCCATACATGAAGGAAAGGCGATACCAATCTTTAGCAAGATGATAGGTAGCTCCAACAGAAAGAAAGCCTATGTTGCCTGCGTATTGAATTTTTGCATCGCGAGGCAAATACCATTTTCTTTTTAGAGTATCAGATTGACCTTCTTTTAAATTATTTCCCAAAGCGGAAACAGTAAAGGAACAAATTAATAGTAAGCTGTATAGAATGTGTTTTTTCATTAAAATGCAATGCTTTCAATTGTGTAATTATCTTTGTTAATCGTAATTAATTGATAGTGTTTGTCTGCAATATCTCCACCAACAAGAAAATCGATATTGTCATATTTTTTGCCGTGATAAAAGCTGTGTGTATGACCATGTATTGATAATTTAATGTTATTTTCTTCCATTATTTGGTTGAAATACTCTTCTTTATAGTTAATGTACTGATCTCCCCAAGGTGGAATATGTGATACTGGAATAACCTGATTGTAATTCTTATCATTTTCTAAATTTTGAATGAACCAATTAAAATCTGGATCGGTATTTTTTCTTTCCCATATGTTATTGTCGAACATTACAAATTTACAGCCTTTGTAAGCAAATGTGTAATTATTATCTCCAAAAGAATTATTGTATATTCTCTCTCCGTTGGATAACAGATCATGATTTCCGATAACGGTAAGAAAGGGAACTTTTAATTTAGCTGCTATTTCGTTAAACCACGTAAATTCCTTAGCAAGTGCACTTAAAGTGATATCACCTCCGTGCAACACAAAATCGATATCATTTCTTTTGTTTAGAGCTGCAACAGCATCTTCAAATTCATCGTAAAAGGTATGTGTATCGGAAATAAAAGCGAACTTAAAAGTGGAGCTTTCGTTATTAATTTCGTTAAGTTTCTCTAGATTTTTAGCGGTTAAATTTTTGTATCTGCTCTTTACTTCATTGTCATACGGACTGTATTCGTATGGAAGATTACATCCCGATAATAGAATTAAAAGTGAAAATAGGCTTGTTAGTCCTTTATATTTTGTAAAAATTCGATTGATCATTTTATCTGCTCTTTTATTCTTTTAGAATAAATTTTATTTCTCTTGATACTGTAAAGATATTAGATAGTTGGGATTGTTCTCCAGCTTGTAACAATTCTTAACTTTTTTAACAATTTTATAAAGATAAGAAGCAATTATTTAATCAAACTTAATAGCCTTTGC
>JBFFMG010000172.1:0-7804 GCA_041554215.1 Labilibaculum sp. | reverse complement strand
TTGGCAATAGTTTATAGGATGATTTGAAAGATTTCGAGGGATTTCTCAGGGTATAAACAGAAGTATTAAAGATGAGTTGTCATGTTTTGGCGACAAACTCCTTATCTTAAAATTAATTGATCCGACCTAGTTTAGCCCCGAAAAAGACTGGAGTAAAATTTCAGATTTAAAACAGTTAAATTTAGGGTATGAAAAGACGTTGGACATTAGAAGAAAAACTAGCCATTTTAAGCGAGGCAGAAACTGGTAATGTAGTAGAAGTTTGTAGAAGGTATAATGTTAGTACTGGCTCTTTCTATAATTGGAAAAAGAAGTTCGATACCAAGGGAGAAGCTGGCTTAAAAGTGAAATATGATACCAGTAGTCCAGAGATGAAGAAAGCTGAGGAAGAGATTCGGATTCTACGCAAGCTTTTAGCAGACCGAGAAATTGAATTGGAAATTCAGAAAGAACTTCTAAAAAAAAAGTTTGGAACAGACGATCCAAGAAAGATTTAGTAGATTCTTTTCGCACAAAGTATTCTGTTAACATCAACGCTCTTCTAAGGTACGTAGGTCTCTCAGAGAGTAGCTACTATTATAAAGAAAAGCCAAATGGTAGAAAAGGTCCTTTGCCTTCCAAGCAAACAAAACATAGTAGCAATGGCCTGGTTGCGGAAAAGATTGTGGTTGAATCGATAAAGGACATATTGAAGCATGAATTTATAGATTGTGGTTATCGAATAATGACTAAATATCTTCAACGCGAAGGTTATGATATCAATCACAAGAAAGTATACCGAATAATGAGTAATACTGGTCTTTTAAAGCCTAATTCAAGAATCAAAAGAAGTGGTGGCGGGCGTAAATTTGTTAAATTCCGAAAGGTATATACAAGCCATCCTATGGAGTGTCTTGAAATGGATATTAAGATGATTTGGATTCCAAATATGGGAAAGAACGCTTATCTTCTATCGGTAATTGATGTTCACACAAGAAGAATATTAGGCTACACGTTTGCTTTTAACGTAAAGCAAAAAGAGGTGATCGAATTATTGTCAACAATTATCGATGAATATCCAACTCCTGAATCCTTGATAATTAGATCTGATAATGGAAGTCAGTTTATTGCTCGTAATGTGAGAGATTACATTCATTTGGTCGGTTTTGAACAAGAATTTACACATGTCGCAACACCTGAAGAGAATGCTCATATTGAAGCTTATCACGGTACCTTAAAGAGAGATATCTTTGACAGAGTCGATTATCGTACTTTCGGTGAAATACAGCAGATTATCAAAAGATATGTGCCATTCTATAATAGTGAAAGATTACATGGTTTACTTGGGAGAATTACTCCAATTGAAAAGTGGAAGCAGGATCAGCATTTAATTAAAAAGCTAGGGAAAATAGCTTAGTATTATTATATTTTGACAGAGCCTGAATCGCTCTATAAAATGAAAATTAAAAAAATAGAATAAAACTCTAGGATATCAGGGGTCAAAACATAACAAAATAAATTTAACAAAGTATAATTAGACCATCTAGGATATTTCTTTAAACATTATAAAATAAATGATGAAAAACCAATTTTCATACACTAAATAATTTATTGCGACTTAACTGCTTCTCTTTTATTAATTTAAATTAAACAGTAATTCCTTATTTAGATTATTCAGCATAAAACACAATCAATTTTCGAAAGGATAGATTGTCTTCAAGAAAGTCAGCTAAAAACGACTTCACCTCTAATAAAAAGGTATAATTTATTAGTAAATTTAAAACCCAATTCAATTTTACATTTTTAGAAAAATATAAATGAGTAAAAAAGATCTCAAAGAATATCTTCAACAACTAAATAAAAAGCAACTTCAAGAGCAAATCACAGATCTTTACTCAAGATTTAAGGACGTGAAGGAGTTTTACGATTTTGCATTTAATCCACAGGAAAATAAATTATTGGAAGATTGTAAATTCAAAATATCGAAAGAATACTTTCCTGTCTCGACTCGTAAGGCTAAAATGAGACGCTCTGTAGCTCAAAAATTCATTCGACATTTTAAAAAACTAGGCGTGGAACCAAGCTTAATTGCTGATGTAATGCTTTATCAGATTGAGATAGCAATTACTTACACCTCAGAAAAATACGTTAAGCAAGAAGCCTTTTATAAAAGCATGCTAAAGTCATTTGCTGAAGCTGTTACCTATATCAATGAAAATGCAATAAGAAACGACTTTAACGTTCGAATAGTTCGAATTGCTGATGATGTAGCAGAGCAAAATTGGATGGACTGGAGAGGATTTGAAAGATTAATTAAATAAAGGAACTCGATCAGCTAAATTAAATTCTTAATTACTTCTGGAACTGAGCGAATGCTCTTGACGGCTTCGATACTTGGCCCGGCGCACCATACATTTTTATAACTCGCTTTAAATGCAGATTTTTTCACAAGATTCATCCCTCGCCAGGCAAGAATTAGTTTGGCATATTTTTTAAGAATGGAACTGTTATTGATCAACCACTCCCAAAAATTAGACTTTGTACCAATATTCTGTACATAGGAAGTGTTGATTACGGTAAGTGGCGATCCCGTTAATTTGGTTGTTTTCACGATATCTTTAGATCCATAAAGAATCATGGCTTGCTTATATTCTTGAGATACATCAGCTTCGTAAGTTGCGATAAAAATTGTCCCAACAGAAACTCCTGCAGCACCCCACTCCATTATTTGTGAAACCTCTTTTCTATTCGTTATTCCGCCTGCAGATATAATTGGAATTGTTGTAGATTGAATCAATTGATAAATTAATTCCTTTGCAGACAAATGACCACAATGTCCTCCTGCCTGCGAGTTGACTGCAATAATTGCATCTGCTCCTAATTTTTCCACTTTTATCGCATACTCCACACCTGTAACATCACAAAAAACCTTTATCCCTAATGGTTTACAGGCTGTAATTACTTCTTTGGGATTTCCTAAGGAGGTAATGATATAATCCACCTTTAGTTGGAGCAAAGTGGATAATTGAGATTTATATTTTGGATTAGATTTATTTACAATTAAATTAATTCCAAACGGCTTGGAACTCGCCTGTCGAATTTCTTTGATTGCGGCTCTTAATTCCTTATCTGTTATATAGTTAAGAGCTGGAATGGCTGCGGTGCACCCACATTGCAAGGCTGCAATTACCATTTTTGCATTGGATATCAGAAACATGGGCGCAAGCAGAATTGGATGCTCAATCCCCAAAAGTTGGTGTAATGTCAATCGTTGTTTCATACATAAAGAGATTGATTTTAAAGAAGATACAAATAAATCCCTAAATGACAGCACAAAAAAAAGATCGACACTTTCGTATCGATCTTTTTGTGCGGATGAAGGGACTCGAACCCCCACGCCTCTCGGCACTAGATCCTAAGTCTAGCGCGGCTACCAATTACGCCACATCCGCGTTTCATTTGATTGCGATGCAAAGATGGGGATTTTTTCCTTCTCTCCAAATCTTTTTAAAAGAAAAATATCACTGTAAGTCTTTACCGATAGGCATCACAGGACTAAACCTTCTGAATTCCAAGTTCATCGCTTTGTTAAAATAAAATTAAATTTTATGAATACTACAGCAATTCATTGAAAGAAGAAGGCCGAAACGTATGCTTCGACCTTCAGAAAACTAATTAAAATTTGAAAAACATTTATTTCGTAGATGGATTACGAAACATTTTTAAGATGATAAACCCTATTGAGCCTGACATAACTGATGCTATGAGTACCGCTATTTTTGCCTGATTTAAAATTAATGGATCAAAAAAAGCTAGTTGCGAAACAAAGAAGGACATGGTAAAACCAATTCCTCCCAGAAAACCAATTCCAAGAATTTGTGACCAACAAATTTTTTGAGGTTTTAGAGCAATGCCCAATTTTACACCTAAATAGGAAAACAAAAAAATACCTAATGGTTTCCCAAAAAACAGACCTAAGATGATACCAAGCGAGATAGGATCAAAAACTTTAGCCATTAAATCTCCATTTACAATTACACCTGCATTTGAAAAAGCAAATAATGGAACGATTAGGTAGGCAACCCATGGGTGAAAGAAATGTTCTAACCTCTCTAATGGTGATATTACCTCAATACAATTGCCTTTTATTGCCGTAATTGAAGCTTGTATTTTTTTCTCCTTTAATTTTTTATTTCCTGCAAGAGTAGTTCCCAGTTGTTTCAACAGAACTGTATTGGATCGAATAAATTCGAAAACATTTCGATTTGCCCCAGCAGGGATTGTTAAAGCCAATAAAACACCAGCAAGAGTTGCATGCACTCCCGACTTTAGCAGGGCAAACCAAAGTAGTACGCCCAAAAATAGAAAGACAGGTAAGCTTCTTACTTTTAATAGATTAAGACCCCACAAAACAGCATATATACCACCACCATATAGAAGATAAACCCAATCTATTTCACTAGTATAATAAAGAGCAATTACAATTACTGCACCAATATCATCAACAATTGCAATTGAAGTTAACAGTAGCTTAAGTGACGTTGGTATTCTCTTCCCCAGAAGAAGAAGTATTCCCAAAGCAAAAGCAATATCTGTTGCCATAGGGATACCCCAACCATG
This sequence comes from Labilibaculum sp., assembly GCA_041554215.1. GTDB lineage: Bacteria > Bacteroidota > Bacteroidia > Bacteroidales > Marinifilaceae > Labilibaculum. The sequence continues at coordinate 3,205 of JBFFMG010000172.1, read as the reverse complement.
TGATCCTGGTCCTTTTAGATTAAAAGCAATATAAACTAATGCCGGTACTACCATACCGCCAATAGCTCCAAAAATTGGCAAACTTGCTTTTTTTATCGACGATAAGCCTCCGGTAAGTAATTCTCTTTTTATTTCTAATCCTACCACAAAGAAGAAAACTGCCATTAAGCCGTCATTAATCCAGTGCAATAAACTCTTGCTTAATTTCCAATCCCCAAAATTAATCCCAAAATTCTGTTTCCAGTAAGTTAAAAAGGATTCACCAAATACGGAATTGGTCAAGCCCATGGCTAGAATGGTAAAAAACATCAAAACAATTCCTCCAAATGCTTCCAGTCTTATAAATTCGACAAGAGGATCCTTAATTCTATCAAATATTCGTTTTTCCTTCAAAAATTGTATCATAATTTCTTTTTATATTCACACTAACATTGTTTCATCGTAGACAAATTTCCTACCTGAAAAAATGAATTAATCAAACAGTCACAAAACATTTGTTTGAATTAACATCCTGCGAAAATAACATTGAAACAAGTTGTAAACAATGGGGAAATCCCTACTTTAAAGAAAGAATTATCTTACTAAAAGACATCGAGTTTTATGCCAATTTTGATTATCAGCGGGAACAATTAAGTAATTAGAATTATTGAAAAGAAGTTTAGAAATTCACAATTTGATGTTTGAAGCTATAAATCACCAAATTCACGGTATTATAAGCTCCCGTCTTTTGAAAAAGGCTACTCTTATGCTTTTCGACTGTTTTAGGACTAAGAAAAGTTTTCTCGGCAATTTCCTTATTCCCAAACCCTTTGCAAATTAATTCAAGAATTTCTTTCTCCCGTTCAGTAAATACGGGCAATTCCATTTGTTGAACTTTGCGACTTCGAAGGATATTTAATTTGCCTGAAAGCAATGCCACAATTTCATCCGAAAAATAGTTGCCTCCTGCATAAACTTTCAAAATTGCCTTTTCAAATTCCTCTATATCTGCATTTTTCAGCATATAACCCTCTACACCTGCCATCAGCATTTGTTCCAGATAATCATCATCCAGAAAGGTGGTGAGGGCAATAATTTTAAGATCAGGATAATTTTTAAGAGCTTTTTTGCTTGCTTCTACACCATCAACATGTGGCATATTTATATCCATAAATATAATATCAGGATGATTGGTTTCAAGCTCTTTAAGTAATTCTAAGCCATTCGAGGCTTCAGAGATCACTTCAACATATGGAAAACTTTGTAGCAAAAGACGAAATCCATCTCTAAATATCTTATGATCGTCGACCAAAATGACTTTAATAGTTTCCATATATTTTATTTATCGATTCCTAATTCAATCGTGATTGCGAATCCATTCCCTGGAGTAGACTCTATTTTACAATGGCCTCCGATGGATTCAACCCGATCAACTATATTCGACAAGCCCATACCATTCTTTTCATTCAAAGATAACTCTCTACTATCAAAGCCGGAACCATTATCCTTATAGTGAAGAACTACCTTAGAGTGGCGACTTAAAGTAATAAAAGCATCTGATGCATTTGCATGCTTTATGGTGTTATTGATTAGTTCACTGCAAATTCGATAAAAGATTACCTCCCTGCTCTTATTCATTTCGCCAATAAATCTGTCTGACTCAAAATGAAGTTTTAGATTCCCGATACTATTTATTCGAGTACACAATCTATTCAATGACTCAACAATATTATGACGATTTAAAATTGATGGGTTCAGATTATTAATTACTTCGGAAACTGTTTGCAGTGCCTGATTTGACAACAAAGTAATCTGACTTAATTTATCATGTATCTTCGGATCGTTCTTAAATTCCTTCTCTAAAACTTTACTGTAAAGACCTATGCTCGATAGCATTGCCCCCAATCCATCGTGAAGATCCATTGCTATTCTTCGACGTTCACTCTGCTCTACTTTCATCGTGTTTTGAAGAAGTATGCGGTTGGTTTTAATCAAAGAATCCATCAATCGAATAATTAAAACCAAACTAATAATTAGTACAATGAATATAATGGTAAGAAGAGTAAATACCTCACGTTTTAAACTATAATTACTTTCGTTGATATACGAGTGCAAGGCCTTTTCGTATTCATCAAATTTAAGGGTGAAATCAAGATACGAATCAGACAAATTTAATTCTACTCCTTTCATATCTTTGTTTATGCTGGCATCTACTATAACTTTAAGCTGCTGAATAAAAAATCTTAATTCGGAGAGTTGATGCAGGAAGTGATTCTCTCTATTTAATTTGATTTTTTTAGACTCCAAAATTATCTGTTCAATGTCTGATATATATTTATTGGCTCTTACAAAGCTTTCAAGAACAGAACTATCTGTGACTTTTTTATTGCCATGTAGAAGTTCATCCAATTTAATTCTTCCGTTGAATACATGAATCTCTACTTTCTCTGAGAATTCAACCAGTCGGACGTGCTGAGAATCGAGCACTGTACTAGTTCTGAAGGTATAAATGATTCCACCAAAGGCAAAAAAGCTAAAGAGTAATAAAACCAATATAATTTTCTGTTTAACAAAAATACTCTTCTTCATTTGCCTGTTTTAAAATCATTTCAATGATTACCCGTAAATAAAGAACAAATTTACAAATAATCAATAAAACTTTAATTTAGATGGTTTAGTTTGAGAACTTTTGCCAAATAAAATTTCAAGAATAACAATCCATAGTGTCGTAAACAGCATTAGTCAAATATTTATATTTTACATCATCAATTTTGCAAGTGAATTGCTTTGTAATCATCAAGTCAAATAAGGAAAGCCTGCACTGTTGAACTATGTTTACATGATTTAGTTATCTGTTGTGAAGCCTTCCTTCAGAATAATCACGATCTCATTCCCAATTAATAAAACTTATTTATTTGTGATTATTCCCTATTTGACCTTTATGATTTATTGTATTTTCGTTATTCCTCTTGAACTAATTGTTAACTTGATATTTGCGAGAGCCAGAATTGCCTACTCTCAATAAATCTGTGAAAAAACCATTCATTTCAATTCCCAAACATAAAACAGGAACGGACGAGCTATGCAAAAACGCACTAACCAATCTCTCACCTTGTCCATCACTAAAAATCATTTTCTCATGTCCCTGAACCATTATTAGGTCGGCTGATTGCTTTTTTGCTCCATATAAAAGAGCATCCAATCTTGTTCCTTCCTCTCTTTCCAT
>JBFFMG010000171.1:0-7807 GCA_041554215.1 Labilibaculum sp. | reverse complement strand
TAGACATTTCATTCAAGGCACCAAAAATAATCCCTCTTTTTCCTTTTAATAAATTATACGACATACTTTATAATTATCATTTTTTTCAGCATCAAAGATAACACATTAAATTAAGAATGATCCTAAATAAGGTCAATTAATTAAGACTGAATAAATTCTTTAATAATACTTTACGCAATAGAACTAACTACACAACAACACCTTAGCATTCTCCAGAGCAGCCTGTGTAAGATCTGCTCCACTAAGCATTTTAGCAAGCTCCTCTATTCGGCTTTGATGATCGAGAAGTACAATGTTTGAATAGGTTTCAAGCTCATCATCGGCCTTATAAACCTTGTAATGGTTCTTTCCTTTTCCCGCAATCTGAGGAAGGTGAGTTATACTGATTACCTGAATATTTTCTGCCATTTTGTTCATCATGGTGCCCATTTTAGCGGCAATTTCTCCGGAAACACCCGTATCAATTTCATCAAAAACAATGGATGGCAAGGCTGTAGATGACGATATCAAATATTTGATACTCAGCATCAATCGAGATAACTCTCCACCTGAGGCTACCTTTTGAACTTCCTCTATATGACCATTCTTATTGGCACTAAACAGAAAGCTTAAATAATCTCGCCCCAAATACTGAAAATCTTCTCTAATCGTAGTGTCAATTTTAAAGTTTGCATTAGGAATACCTAACTGAACCAGCTGTGACACTATTGTTTTCTCAATAGCAGGAATAACCTTTACTCTTGTATCTGTAAGCTTTTCAGCAGATTTAAGAAGCACTTCGCCCTGAATTTTCAATTGCTTCTTCAAATCGTCAATGAAATCGTCACCCGAAACAATCTTATCTACTTTTTGCGTCAATTCTTCCTGAATTTGAATCAATTCCTCCACCGAATTTACATGATGCTTCTGTTGTAAAGAATAAATTCCATCTAATTTCTGATTTAAAAACTCAATTCTTGAAGGATCAAATTCTACTGATTCATTAGACCGATCCAATTCCTGCGCTAAATCTTGTAATTCAATATATGCACTATCTAATCGTTCAAAAAAACTTTCCGCATCAGGGAAAACTTTTTGAATTTGAGCAATGGCGCTACGTGTCTCTTTTAGTTGAGCAACAATAGGAAATTCCCCTTCCGAAAGATTTTCAAAAGCCTTAACCAAACCATTTTTAATTTCCTCGGCATGAGTAAGAGTCTCTAACTCGGCCTCCATCTCAATTTGTTCACCTGCAACTAATTTTGCATCGATTAGTTGCTCTAACTGAAACTGAAAATAATCCAAATCAGCCTTTTCTTTCAACGCTAACTCTTCCTGCTTACGAAGTTCTTGCTTTAGCTTTTGAAATTGATCAAAGCATTCCTGATATTCTCTTAAAATAACTGAATTTCCGGCATAGGTATCAACAATACCCACTTGATATTCGAAGCTGCCAATTACTAGATTTTGATTTTGGCTGTGTACATCAATCAGGCGAAAGCCTAATTCTTTTAAAATTTTCACACTTACAGGTGAATCGTTTACAAAGGCACGACTTTTACCGTTAGGAAGAATCTCCCTTCGTAATAGAGTCTCCTCTTCATAATCCAATTCATTGTCATCAAAAAATTGCTCTAATTTATATCTGGCAATTGAAAATGAACTTTCAATAATACATTTCTGTTCTTTATCCTTAAGAACATTGACCTCTGCCCTTTGACCTAAAACCAAAGATAAGGCACCTAACAAAATAGATTTACCAGATCCAGTTTCGCCAGTTATTACCGAGAAACCATCTGAAAATTCAATATTTAGCTTATTAATTAAAGCATAATTCTTAATGGATATGGATTGAAGCATAGGAATCTAAAAAATGAGAATGGAAACTAGGCAAAACAAATTTATTCCAAAAATAGACTTACTTCTCTTTTTGCCCTATTATATTATTGTATTTTGAAATATTGGCCGGATCAATTTCACTTAAAATGTTGAAAACTCTTTTTTTTTCATCCGTAAAGGATTCTGAAAAAATATTCACCAACTCATCGGCTTTAGCATCAAAAAATATTTGGAGAATAAAAGAACCTGGCTTAGCTCTATATGCTTTCTGAAGCAAACGCAAACTCTCAGCAATCTCGGCTCGTGACTCTGTTAATCGCTCTGCCATATTATCCAATCCTAGACGGTGATACCTGTAAAGACACTCTCGTACTGGACTATAAGCATTATTTAATATATTCTCGACCAACCAATATCTGTTTTTTCTACTTTCGAATGCTTTCCAACCTTTTACATTTGAATTTTGCATTTTATTTACAATCTCTTCCGCTTTTGCATAGTAAATACTACCACCATCCATGGAATAAGTATCGTAATCTAAACCTAAAATAATATAAGCATAGTATGATAATAATGCCGTTAAACTTGAAGGAGTAGTCGCTTCGTTAAACTCTAAAGCCTCATACTCAACATATTTAAATTGAACATCGTCATCTTTAAAATTTAGCAACACACTATTATACGAAGAATTGTATATTGGTCTACTTACCTGAACCTGTACATTCCCCTTAAACTCATCAGCCGACACCTGAGAAGTTAGATTAATTAGAATGGTGCATTCAATCCTCTCATCGTAATTGTAAACATGATCTGTCCATCGCCTGGTATTCATAAACTCGTAAGCCGAGGTTTGAAGCGTTCTAAAAACTTGTTTATTGGTTCCCTGAATTTGCTGACTCGCAATTTGAACATTACATCTTAACTCCTGAGAAAACAAAGGAATCGAGAATAAGAAAGCAAGAAATAATATAATAAGTTTTCGCATAGTTGAATTTCAAAAGTTAACAGCTAAAGTTAAAAATTTAAACGGAAGTGAACCAACATTTATTCTTCGTAATATGCAATCAATTCGTTAACGATATCTTTCGCAACCTCTATTTTACTTTTTAATTCAAATTTTTTACACCCGCTCAGCTTACTAATTATCGTAATTTTATTGGTATCACACTGAAATCCTGCACCTTTATCGTTTAGCGAATTTAAAACAATAAAATCCAGATTTTTCTTTTCCAATTTTAATTTGGCATTTTTTTCTTCATTGTTCGTTTCCAATGCAAAACCAACTAAAAATTGATTTGAAGTTTTAATAGCACCCAAAGATGCTGCAATATCTTTTGTAGGAGTTAGTTCGATGGAATAGTTTTCTTTGCCCCGCTTCACCTTCTTTTCTTCCTTGAATACAGGTGTAAAATCGGCCACAGCAGCAGTCATAATTCCACCATCACAAGTTGGAAAATGCCTTAGAGATGCCTCATACATTTCCTGAGCGGAAACAACATCAATTCGTTCAATATTTGTATTTTGAGTACTTAAAGAGGTAGGCCCGCTTATCAAAACAACCCGAGCCCCCTGTGAAGCGAGCTCTTCAGCTATTGAAAAGCCCATTTTTCCTGACGAGAAATTACCGATAAAACGCACAGGATCAATTCTTTCGTAAGTTGGTCCAGTCGTTACTAGAATCTTTTTATTCGCTAGCTTTTTTTTTTAGAATCGAAAAACTCAACTATTTTCTGAACAATTATTTCAGGTTCTTCCATTCTGCCTTTTCCATAAAGTCCACTTGCCAGCTCACCACTTGATGGTTCAATAAACAAATCACCATAGGATCTTAAAATATCCATATTACGCAAGGTAGCCGGATGCCTAAACATATCCAAATCCATTGCAGGAGCATGAATTACAGGACATTTAGCAGAAAGATAAGTGGTTAAAAGTAAATTGTCGCAAATACCATGAGCCATTTTCGCCATTGTATTTGCTGTGGTAGGCGCAATAATCAATAGATCAGCCCAAATACCCAAATCTACATGACTATTCCATGTCCCATCATCGTGCTTAAAGAAATCGGACAAAACTGTATTTTTGGACAGGGTAGCCATGGTTACCGGAGAAATAAACTCCTTTGCATAAGTAGTCATGATCACTTTTACATTTGCGCCTTCTTTTACTAATAGACGCACTAAAGAAGCGGCTTTATAGGCAGCAATACTTGCAGTAACACCAAGAATAATGTTCTTATCTTTTAACATAAACCAGACTTAAAAATAAAAAGTCCCCTTCTGTAACAAAGGGAACTAATAAACTATTTCGTAACTAATCTTCTGTTTGCGCCTCTTTCGCAGGATTTCTGTAATAAATTTCTCCATTAATAAATTCCTCAACTGCGATTAAAGATGGCTTTGGTAATCTCTCGTAATATTTAGAGATTTCAATCTGTTCGCGATTTTCAAAAACCTCTTCCAAGTTATCTGTATAAGATGCAAACTCTTGCAATTTCTTATTCAGTTCACTTTTCAGTTCAACAGCAATCTGATTAGAACGCTTTGCCATAATCACTACAGATTCATACACATTACCCACTTCTTCACTTAATTCAGTCATGTTACGGGTAATTGTAGAACTTGCTGCATTTGTTTTTTTGTAATCCATACTATAAAAGAATTAGATCTATTTTAAATATTCGTATTAAACTTACTCAGGTAGGCTTCTATACCTTCAATCATTTTTTCAGCACGCTTTTGGTACTTACTTTCAGGGAATTCATCAACAAAAGAAAAATACTCTTCTTTTGCCAAATTATATCTTTCTCTTTGCTTATCAGCAACACTTTTTGATGCCAGTTCGAAACGCGATTCCAATAACATAAACATTAAATCTTCACGATGCGATGAGCCTGGATAATCTTTTATACTATTCTGCAATGAAACAATTGCAGCAGGAAAATGTTCTCTGTCGTAATAATTTCTTGCACTTAGGTATGATTTCAAAACCAACTTATCCTGCATTTCATCAATATAATCGTTACACTTTGGAATTCTAGTAGAATTCGGATAACGATTTACATATAATTGCAAAGCTGCAATGGCATCTTTAGTTGATGTTTGGTCTAATCTTGGTTTTGGAGATTCCAAATAATAACAATAGGCGCTCATATATAAACTCTCTTCTGAATAAGGACTATCAGGAAATGTTTTCAGAAAATTCCTAAAAAAGTATCCCGCTCCAATGTAATCTCCCGATCCATAAGAACAATAAGAAATGTAGTAGCTTATTGTTTCCGCTTTGCTTGTTCCTCTATAAATTGGCAATAACTCCTCGAAAAGAGTTGCCGCTTTTACATATTCCTCAGCATTGTAGTATTCAATAGCCTTCTTGTATTTCAAAGGATTATCGTTACTTTTCAACAGCTTTTGATACTCGCTGCATCCACCTAAAACAAAGGCGAACAATAAAAAAACATAAACAATTTTCTTCATAGGTATAGCTACTCTATTTTTTTGCATTTTGCAAAGATATAGTTTTCGAGCGAAAAATAGGATCTTTTCTACTCATATTATACAATTCTTTATAATTTATTGCTAAAATTCCAAAAAACATTACTTTTGCACAGTTGCAATAAAAACATTTCAAAAAAAGCATAGACTGTGGATATATTTGACAAAGTTACCTCAAAAAAAGGAAATCTAGGGCAATACGCTAAGCAAGCTCATGGATATTTTGCATTTCCTAAATTGGAAGGCGAAATTGGATCAAGAATGAAATTTCGTGGAAAAGAGGTTTTAACATGGAGTTTGAATAACTATATCGGATTAGCAAATCACCCAGAAGTAAGAAAAGAAGATGCTGAAGCAGCTGCAAGATGGGGATTAGCCTATCCAATGGGTGCTCGTATGATGTCTGGACAAACAAGTCGTCATGAAGAACTTGAAGCTCAATTGGCCGATTTCGTTAAAAAACCAGATGCCTTCCTATTAAATTTTGGATACCAGGGAATGGTTTCAATTATTGATGCTCTTGTAAATCGTCATGATGTTATTGTTTACGATTCTGAATCGCATGCATGTATTATGGATGGTTTGAGACTTCATGCTGGAAAACGTTTCGTTTATCCACATAATGACATGGAAAATCTTACCAAGCAATTGGAAAGAGCTACCAAATGGACAGAAAATACAGGTGGTGGAATTCTTGTTATTACTGAAGGAGTATTCGGAATGGCTGGTGACCTTGGTAAATTAGATGAGATTTGTGCTCTTAAAGACAATTTCAACTTCCGTTTACTAGTTGATGATGCACACGGATTTGGCGTGATGGGAAAAACTGGTGCTGGTGCAATTGAGCATTTCGGTGTTGAAGATAAAGTAGATTTACACTTTAGTACTTTTGCGAAAGCAATGGCTGGTATCGGAGCTTTTATCGCATGTAGCGAAGAAGTTGGTACTTACTTAAGATATACAATGAGATCACAGATTTTCGCGAAGTCATTGCCAATGCCTATCGTAGAAGGATCTTTGAAAAGATTAGAGTTGCTTAAAAATTCTCCTGAATTGCGTGAGAAACTTTGGGCAGTGACTAATGCACTACAAACTGGATTAACTAAAGCTGGTTTAAATATTGGTGTAACAGAATCTCCTGTAACTCCTGTTTATTTATCGGGTAGTGTTGCTGAAGGAACTCAGGTAACTATGGATTTAAGAGAGAATTACAATATTTTCTGTTCTATTGTGGTTTACCCAGTAATTCCTAAAGGACAATTATTACTAAGATTAATTCCTACTGCAATGCACACTTTAGAGGATGTTGAGTACACCGTTAACGCATTTAAAGAAGTTGCTAAGAAATTGAGCGAAGGAAAATACAGCAACGAGAAATTTGCTGATATTTTTAATCAATAGTGTTCTAAACAATACAAGCAAAACGACATTCGAAAGGATGTCGTTTTTTTTGTGCAAAGAAAAAACCCGGCTAGAATTTTAGCCGGGTAATTTTATATATCTTGAAATTATTTCCTATTCTCTTTCGGAAAGGAATCTTTCTGCATCCATAGCTGCCATGCAACCAGAACCTGCAGAAGTAATTGCCTGACGGTAATGAGGATCTTTTAAATCACCTGCTGCAAATACACCAGGAACATTTGTTTTGGTTGTATCTGGCTCTGTTAACACATAGCCCTGCTCATCGGTTTTTACATACTCACTAAATATTTTTGAATTAGGTGTGTGTCCGATTGCTACAAAGTAACCATCAATTTTAATGTCTACCTCTTGCTCGTCGGCCTCACCCATTCTTTTGATCAGCTTTGCGCCCTGAACCACGCCTTCGCCATACAATTCTTTCGTGTTGTGCTCATAAAGCACTTCGATATTTTCTGTTTTAGCAACACGATCCTGCATTGCTTTCGAAGCTCTTAAATAATCTTTACGCACAATTAAATATACCTTCTTACACAAGCCTGCAAGATAAGTTGCTTCTTCGGCAGCGGTATCACCCCCTCCTACTACAGCAACATCCAATCCGCGGTAAAAGAAACCATCACAGGTAGCGCAAGCAGAAACACCTGAACCCATGTACTTTTCCTCGGTTGGGAAACCTAAATATTTAGCCGTAGCTCCAGTAGCTAAAATCACAGATTCTGCCACTATCGATTTCTTACCATCTACAATCACTTTGTGCGGATAAGAAGAAAAATCAACGGAAGTAACAAGTCCCCAACGACAATCAGTACCAAAACGTTCAGCTTGTTTTTTTAAGTCAGCCATCATTGCTGGGCCAGTAACTCCATCAGCATATCCTGGAAAATTATCCACTTCGGTGGTCGTAGTCAATTGTCCTCCTGGTTGCAGACCTTCAATTAGTACAGGATTTAAATTTGCTCTTGCTGCGTAAATTGCTGCGGTATATCCGGCAGGACCAGATCCAACAATCAGACATTTTACTTTTTCCACATCTCCTTCAGGTGTAGCAGGACTTGTATCCTTCAAATTCAATG
>JBFFMG010000170.1:0-7868 GCA_041554215.1 Labilibaculum sp. | reverse complement strand
TATGCTTCCGCAAACATTCGTATGGGATTAAATTATGGTGTTACCGAAAAATTCATGTTAGGATATGGATATACCAAAGAATTTAAATTACAGGAATTTCAAGGAAAGTATAAAGTATTAACTCAAACTGAATCAAATTCGATTCCTGTTTCCGTTGCAGTATATGGTAATTTATCAATTAATTCGCAAGATGAAGTTGTTTTTGGTAATGACTATACCTTCTCCGACCGACTTGGATACTTCTCGCAGATAATTGTAGCTCATAAATTTAATGAGAAAATTTCATTGCAATTGGCTCCTAGTTTTACTCATTTTAACAAAACAGATTCGTTGGTAGAGCATGATAAAATAGCAATTAACCTTTCAGGCAGAGCTAAAATTACACCATCGTTAACAGCCTTTTTCAATTACGATCAACCTCTAAACATGGATGATATGAGAGAATATACCAATTCTGATCAAACAGATCCTGAAGCCAACCTAACTTTTGGTATGGAAATTGGTACAAGTACTCACGTATTTCAGGTGTTTATGTCGAACTATGAAGGAATTACCCCACAAAGGAATGCTTTATACAATAAAAATAAAATTGGAGACGGGGATTTTCTTGTAGGTTTTAATATTATGGTGAGATTCTAGTTAATTTACTTAAAAAATTACAGTTATGAAGAGTATAAAAGTATTTACGATTATTGCAATTGCGCTTATTGGATTTGCATTTACAGCACAATCACAACAAAAAAAGGCTGAAGCATGGGAAGTGCCTGCAGAGTATAAAAGCATGGAGAACCCATTAGCAAATGATAAAGCTAGTGTAAACACAGGAAAAATGGTTTACATGAAACATTGTCGTTCATGTCATGGTAATGCAGGATTAGGAGACGGCCCAAAAGCTGCTCGTCTAAAAACATTCCCTGGTGATTTTTCAGGTGCTGATTTCCAAGGTCAATCTGATGGTGAAATCATGTACAAATCAATATTTGGCCGTGATGAAATGCCAAATTATGAAACTAAAATCCCAAGTAAAAAAGAAAGATGGGCTGTTGTAAACTACATGCGTACCTTTAAAAAATAATTAAAAATCAACACAGAAATAAGGGGTATAAATAATTATACCCTTTTTTTCTGAAATACTATTAAAACAAAATTGCAAACCCTTAATCTTTTAAGAATGAACCGAAGCAGTTTTAAACATCTTTTTCTGATTGTTGGTTTCCTTTGCACTGTTTCTTTTGGTTTCGGGCAGGAAATAAATGAAGAAAATCAGGTTGAGATCAAGAAAAACCAAGAATGCCTGAAATGCCATGGAAATCATACATTCAAATACATGAATGAAAATTTTGGCATTGAGGTAAAAGAAAAAATGTATGGAGATAGACTTATTGATACGATAGCCTATTCCCAATCGAACCATGGAATGTTCAAATGTACTGATTGCCATTCTCCGGAATATGAAGCCTTCCCTCATGCTGGTAATTTACGTATGGAATTGATGTATGCCTGTAATGATTGCCATGCAGGTGATCCTGAGTATGAAAAATTTCATTTCGAAGAAATAGAAGAAGCATTTTATGAGAGTATGCATTACAATAGGGCGCCTGATGCTTTCAATTGCTGGAGTTGTCACAATCCTCATTCCTACAAAACTCAAGCACGTAAAGATGGTAAAATTTCAGAAACGGTTACCTACGATAATAACATTTGTTTAAAATGCCATGCAGATGTAAGTCAGTTTGAATTACTTACCGAAAGAGAAAACATTAACATTTTAAAAACTCACGATTGGTTACCAAACCAAGAGCTTCATTTTAAAAATGTTAGATGCATTGAGTGTCATACACAACTAAACGATAGTCTATTAATCAGCCATGTTGTGATGCCAAAAGAGAATGCAATTCGCGAATGTACTAAATGCCATTCCGAAAATTCGCATTTAATGGCCAGTCTATACAAATATAAGAGTATGGAATCACGTAAGAGCAACGGTTTTATCAATGCAGTTATTATTAATGAATCGTACGTAATTGGTGCAAACCGAAATAAGTATTTGAATATATTAAGTGTAATCATTTTTGGATTAGTTCTTACTGGAATTTTTATCCATGCACTTTTCAGAATCTTTAAACGTAAATAGTATGGCAAGCGAAAAACTTTATTTATATCCTATTTGGATTCGTATTTGGCACTGGTTAAATGCAGTACTTTTTATTACATTACTAGTTTCTGGAATTAGTATGCAATATTCAAATCCTGAGAATCCACTATTAGTATCATTCGAACTATCAGTTGAGCTTCACAATCTTTGTGGAATACTTATTAGTTTAAATTACCTTCTTTTCATTTTTGGAAATATGTTTACCTCAAATGGAAAACAGTACAAAATGAAAACCAAAGGTTTAATGAATCGGATATTCAACCAATCGATTTATTATCTTTTCGGAATGTTTAAGAAAGCGGATTCACCTTATCCTATCACTGCAGAGAATAAGTTTAATCCTATGCAGCGTTTTATCTACTCAACAGCAATGTACGTTGGTTTTCCAATAATAATTGCAAGTGGCATGGCAATGTTATTTCCAGAAATTATTATACCTCAATTATTTGGATTTAGTGGGTTATTAGTTACAGCTATGCTACATGTGATTATTGGTTTTGTTCTATCTCTTTTCTTGTTCATTCATTTATATGTTTGCACAATAGGAAGTTCAATAAGCAGTAATTTTAAAAGTATGATAACTGGCTGGCATTAAATACAAACAGTCAAATATACTAAAACCGGATTTTTCAAATCCGGTTTTTATTTTTTTACCCAATTCCTATCTAAAATCACTAAATCATTCCTATTTTTGCCTACGATGAAAAATATTACTAAAAGATAGCAAGCATTCTTCACCCTATTTCGAATATTGATTGCCTTACTAACAGAACACAAAGAAAACTGTCTTTTTAAAGATGAAACAACCCATAAAAAATATCATATCAATTGTTCTGCTGGTATTCTACCTTGCAGGATTTTGTGGTATCCATTTTTTAAAGCATAGTTGTTCCTCTTGTGATCATTCGGAGATACAAATATCGCTGAATTCAGATACAAAATGTATTAGCTGTAACTGCAAAGAAATCCAACATCCAAATGAAAATCATTCATTTACCCAAACAAATAAACTTTGTTGTGATTTTAATTTGGTATACATCAAAACCAACCCTACATCAATAATCAGTAAAACAAATAAAGCACCAAGTGCCTCAAAGTTGGTTCTTCATACATCTAACGCTATAAGTACCGAAATTCTTTTCACTCCAGAGCCTTACTCTGAGGAATTTGAAACCTATAATTCTGACCGGCAAAGACGCATTAAACCTGCTGTACTCTGCTGTTTTATCTGTTAACACTACCTACTCCATTTTTTCCGTTTAATTCTCTGATTTCTTGTCAATATGAAATCTCGTAGAATTTAATTTTTATTAGAACACTTATTTGTTAAAATATGAATTAGAGGTGTTGTCATATAAAATGACTTCACTGATCTAATTTGCTCATTTAGTACATATGAAGATTAGAATTATAATCGTAATCCTTTCTCTATTTCCAATTATCGCCTTCGCAAAAGACATTAAAGGCAAAATTATTGAAAAGCATAATTCTGGGGAAATTATCCCACTTGCTGGGGCTTCCATATTTTGGAAAAACACAACAATTGGAACAGCCACTAATTCCGATGGTAATTTCAGCATAAATCCAACCGACAAATCCAATATTTTGGTGATTCAATTCGTTGGTTATGAGACCAAAGAGATAGCCATAAAAGAATTTAATAATGCAACATTAGTGGTTGAACTAATCCCCAATATTGCGCTAAACGAAGTTGTTATTTCGAAGCGGAAAGCGGGTACCGTTTTAGACCGAAATAACCCAATACAATCGCAAAGCATTACTGGAGCTGAACTTTGTAAAGCTGCTTGTTGCAACCTTTCCGAAAGTTTCGAAACAAATGCTTCCGTTGATGTTTCTTACGCAGATGCAGCAACAGGCGCCAAATCCATTAAGCTACTTGGTTTGACCGGTAAATACATCGAGATGATGACTGAGAAAAATCCAAATTTCAAAGGATTAGCATCTGTTTATGGTATGGTGTATGTTCCTGGCCCATGGATGGAGTCAATACAAGTTTCTAAAGGTGTTGGATCTGTTATCAATGGTTTCGAATCAATTACAGGCCAAATAAATATTGAATATCAGAAACCACAAAAATCCCCAAAATTCTATTTAAATACTTATGCAAATAGCATGGGAATGTCAGAAATAAATGCAATTACTTCTGTTAAATTTTCACCAAAGCTATCAACATCTATCCTCGCCCACGTTCAAGATAATGATCGGGAAATAGATATGAACCATGATCATTTTTTAGATGACCCAATGGTGACACAATACAATTTTGTGAACCGCTGGAATTGGGAGGTTAATCAAAATCTTAAAGCTCAATTCGGGGTTAAGTTTATCGATGAGCAACGAATTGGTGGTCAAAAAGGCTATAATGCAAATCAGAAAAATGATATTAACAACAAATATCGTATTAATATCGATACTCGAAGATATGAAGCTTTTGCAAAAATTGGATACTTATTTCCAAACAATGATGACAAGAGCATTGCTTTAATCACAAATTTTTCCTCTCACGAGCAAAATTCGTTTTATGGTTTAAGAACTTATGATGCCGATCAGAAATATTTCTATGCCAATTTGTTGTTTCAATCATATATCGGGAATTTAAAACATAAATACACTGCGGGTTTATCGTATGTATACGATGACTTTACCGATTATTTATCTGTCGATGATTTAGAAACCAAGCGCACTGAGAAAGTTGCAGGTGCTTATGTAGAATACACATGGCTTCCTAATGAAAAAATTACCTTACAAACCGGCTTGCGATATGATGAGCACAATATTTTTGGTGCTTTTGCAACTCCACGTATTCACTTTAGATATCAATTTACTCCTAAATCAACAGTTCGCCTAGCAGGTGGCAGTGGCAGAAGAACCTCCAACCCTATTGCTGAAAATAGCTTTTTACTAGCTTCAAGCCGATCATTTGAAATTTCGGAAGATTTAAAACAGGAAAAGGCATGGAACTTTGGGGTGAGCTTAACTCAGTATTTCAATTTATTTGGAAAAGGATTTACTGCTTCTGCTGATTTTTATAGAACAACATTTGACAATCAGGTTATAGTTGATTTGGATAGGAGCGTGAATTCAGTGAAATTTTACAATTTGGATGGAAGATCATGGGCAAACAATTATCAAGTAGAACTAAAATTTGAGCCAATAGAACGTTTTGACATAACCACTGCCATTCGCTTTTCGGATGTTAAGGCAGATATCAATAATGAATTCAGAAAAGTTCCATATGTGAATCGTTACAAAGGATTGATCAATTTATCATACGCAACCAACTTTAATAAATGGCAATTTGATTTCACAACTCAGTGCAATGGTGATGTGAGAATTCCATCTACTCAAGCAAATCCAAGCCAATTTCAAAGAAGAGAAAAATCACCAGCCTATGCCTTACTAAATGCACAAATCACAAAACGATTCCGAATTTGGGAACTTTATGTCGGAGCTGAAAATTTAAGTAACTACACTCAAAAGAATCCAATTATCGAAGCCGAAAATCCATTTGGAGACCACTTTGATGCTTCTATGATTTGGGGTCCAATACAAGAAAGAAAATTTTATTTAGGGATCCGCCTAACTATTGAATAGAAAAAATTAGAAACTACTAAAAAAACAACATGAAAAACTTATTGTCAATTTTAAAAAAATCAGTTATTGTATTTAGTATCCTATTGATTACTTCCAATGCTTTTGCAGGAAACAAGGAAGAAAAGAAAGTAGACACCGTAATTTTTAAGGTAGAAATGGATTGTATGGGATGTGCGAGTAAAATTGAAAAAAGCATTCCTTTCGAGAAAGGCGTTAAAGAATTAAAAATTGATTTTAAAAATCAGAAAGTAAGTATTACCTACAAAACAGATAAAACAACAAAATTGAATTTGAAAAAAGCAATTGAAAAATTAAAATTTAAAGTCGAAGAGCTAAAAGGATAAATTCCATTTTTATTCACAAAAAAAAAAGCTAGAGTCTTATTTGACTCTAGCTTTTTTTTTAGATATTAATTATTTTATAAACCTAGTGTTGCTTCAGCTTCATCTAACATTGCATCAACATAAGTTGGATTGTGAGCACCATTACTTCTGTCTTCCATAATAATCATGAAGTTCCAGAATGCCTGAAATTGTTCTCTTGTAAGAGAAGCATACATTGGATGATATTCTCCATCTTCTTCATGAATTGCATGGATTGCTTCTAATGCTGCTGCAACATCCTTTTGACGATCAGCAATTGCATCCATATAAACATCTTTTTCACCATGACAACTAGTACAATTGTCTAATTCTGGTTTGAAGCTATGTCCACTCGCTTCACCCATATGGCATTTTACACAACCATCACTGTGAGGTGAAAACATTGTACCTGCATCAGCAGTATAACCACCAACACCTGCCCAGGTATTACCTTGAGCACCATAGTGTGGGCCAGCATGTGTACTACTAATATATGCGTGAGTTGTTGGAACATCAAATACAACTGTTAAAGTATCAGCGGTTCCGTTTAATGTAGCTGAACCAGCAGGACCAAATGCTGCAGTTTGGTATATAGCAATATCATCACCAGTAAACTTTCTTGTGAAAGTTTTAGCCTCTGTTTCTTTGTCATAGTATTCACCATTTCTACGTGATTGATGACAGTTAAGACAAGTATTGTTGCTACCTCCGTCAACAACAGTAGTATTATCAGTTAGCAGAGTAACAGGATCACCTAATCTGAATGCGTAATCACTTCCTCCCATAGTTTCATGTAATCCATGGCAAGTAGCACATTTTAATGTTTCAGGATTAGCTACAGTACCAATTACTGATCCTATTTCAGCAAGCTGAACATAACCTTGATGTGTATGACATCTTGCACATGAACCACTCCAAGCTTCACGACTTTCCGTAACTTCAGCAATATTATGTGCTGATAAAGTAAATTGTGCTGCAATAGTAGCTTTGATGTCTTGTCCGTGACATTCTATACAAGTAGAATTTCCATCAGTTCCATCAGTTCCATCAGTTCCATCAGCACCAGCTGGCCCCATAGGTCCTTCTTTTGTACAACCAGCTATAAGTAGAGAAATTGCAAAAATTCCAATTCCTACAAATTGAAAAAATAAGCGAGTTTTTTTCATAATAAAAAATATAAGATTAAATTTAGTAGTTACATCTTTGGCATAAATATAGCCTCTCCTAACACTTTTTAAATATATAGGAATGCAGATGCCTTATCAATAAATGGCTGGCGAGATTTATAAACTAGAAGAAAGAGGTTTGTTTTGTTTAAAAAACGAGAAATTTGGTTTTTTAGTCGACATTTATCACTTAAAGGGCGATCTTTATCGGTATACTATCTAATGCATTGAAACACAACTCATTCATATCAATTAATTGAACTATAATAAGGAATACATTTTGTTTGGCATAAAAAAAATCAGCCGTAGCTGATTTTTATTGATTATAAATTAAAATAAATTCTTCTAGTAATCCAATATTTCGGTCTCGTTTCGCAAAATCATTCTACCATAATCGCTAAGTGCAGTTAGCACTTCCGCACCAGGATAAATAGTAACAGGTGCAATTTTTTCTACCCTTGCTCTTATTTCTCGAACAAATGTGTCATCTTTAGCCATGCCGCCAGTTATAATAATAGCATCAACAGCTTCGCCGCCGAAAACAGGATACATTGAACCTATTGATTTTGC
>JBFFMG010000169.1:0-7908 GCA_041554215.1 Labilibaculum sp. | reverse complement strand
CATTCATTACGATTCATTCCATTTGGAATAAAAAATAATAGAATTGTTACTGGCAATTAACGAAAGAATAAAGACTTTAAACAAAAATTTATTATTTATAAAAAACATTACAATGGAAGGAACAGTAAAATTCTTTAACGAATCTAAAGGTTTTGGATTCATTAAGCCAGACGATTCAAGTGAAGACATCTTCGTACACTCATCAGGTCTTATCGACGAAATTCGTGAAAACGATAAAGTTGAGTACGATATGGAAAAAGGTAAAAAAGGTATGAACGCAGTAAACGTAAGAGTAATCGACTAGTTCATATTACTTTCATACAAAATAAAAAAAACCACCCTTATGGGTGGTTTTTTTATTTGTTTAAATATTGTAATAACCGAAAAACAGTTTCTTATTTTTTAATTAAAGTAACATTTACTGCATTCATCCCTTTAGGACCACGCTCAGTTTCAAAGTTAACTTTATCATTTTCGCTTACCGAATCTACGAGTCCATTGATGTGCACAAAAATGCTTTCTTTGGTTTCTAAATCCTTAATAAATCCATACCCTTTACTTGTATTGAAAAAAGATACGATACCTTCTCTTAAAGGTTGTTCGAAGCTACCATCATCACTATTACGTGCACCAAGAACAATATCTTCTTCGTTAATCTCTTTCTTCTTTTTAGTTGGATCCGGCGGCGTATCACTTAAATTTCCAAACTCATCTGTATAGGCGAGCATTTCTTCGAAAGTACGACCAGGATTGGCTTTACGCTCTTCTTTACGTGCTTCTTTTTCTTTTCTTTTTTGGAGTTTTTGCTTCTCTTTCTCTTTTTTGTTGTAAGTTTCTTTTGGTCTTGCCATAGCTTTTTTAAGATTCGAATTTCATTATAATCCCATACGAAGTCTATTTAGATAATAAATACTTATTTCTAATCATTTCTTAAAGGTCTTGCAATGTACGGAATTATTCTCAACAAATTGCTAATTATTTATTATCAAGGATATAATATGCACCTGAATATGACAAAATTAAGCAAAATTACAATTCTATGCTCCTGAGTAAAAACTGAATAATAAATTTTAAAAGTCAGTTTGTATAATCACTTCAGAAAAAGTATCTTTCTTCTTCTTCTTTACAAATAAGTTAATAATGGAATTACATTTACAAAGAGTAAGCCTTCAAATAATTAGTAAAGAATACGCTCAAGAAATATTCAATTATCGTTCCGATGCAAAGACCAATAAATATCAGACTTGGATTCCAAAAACTCTTGATGAAGTTTATGATTTTATAACCAATAAAGTATCTGAAAATATTGATGAAGTTGACACGTGGTACCAACTTGTAATCATCAACAAAGAAAATAACAAAGTAATTGGCGATATTGGCATTCACTTTATAGATGAAGATAAAAAACAAGTGGAATTTGGTTGTACTCTAGCCAAATCACAACAAGGAAAGGGTTTTGCTTATGAAGCCGTCTCAGAAATAATGCGATTTCTATTTACTGATTTGAATAAACATCGAATTACGGCTTCGGTAGATCCGGCAAACGGAAAATCTATTGCCCTGCTCGAACGCCTTGGCTTTCGAAAAGAAGCTCATTTTATAAAAAGTTTACTGATAGATGGCGAATGGGTCGATGATGCTGTATATGCAATTCTTAAAGAAGAATGGGAAAAACATGGTAATTCCAAATAATTGCATCTATTTGAATTCTTTATAAAACACCCAATTTTCGTATTGATTTTCACCCATTTCAAAATAACACTTGCCAGCTACTTTGTAATTTTGACGATGATAAAAATTTATCGCATTCTGGTTTTGGTAATAAGCCGTAAGCCACAAGCCTGAATCGTTATTCCTTTTAACCTCCTGTTCGGCATGAACCAGAAGCCTATAACCTATTCCCTTTCCTTGAAAATGTCTGGAGACATACAAAACAGATAATTCTGGTTCCACTATACTATTTACCGGACAGTAGGTATCGTAATCCAATTGATAACAGGCAATTAAATTAGAATTGTACTCTACTAAAAAGAGTTTTTTATTTGGATTGCTAATTATGGCTTCTGTTTTTCCTTTTGTAATTTCAGAAGCCAAATATTCTGCATATTCACTATTTACACCTTGTGTCGCATATGTATCCAACCACACTTGAATTTTCAACATGACAATACTTATTACATCTTGAATTTGGGCTTCGCGAATTTTATAATAAGTATCGGTACGCATAAAAGAATCGTTTAATGATTATCTACAAAACAAACTCAAGCAAATCAGAAACTAATATTTCCTCAACTTCAACAAACTTATCCTGTGGAGTTTTAGTAAATAACATTCCAAAAATGGAGTACTTTTTATAATCAATCTTCCTCAACTCCAATGGGTTACAAAATCGACCCAATAGTTTATCGTAATCAAATTGAGTAATTTTTTCCGATGGTATTTTTGTGGAGTTATCCAAAATGATCAATGAATAAATCTCATCATCCATTTCCTCAAAAATCTGTTTCCAATTGGGTTTACTATTGCATAAAAAACAATGATACGGATTTAATCCAGTCGCTAAATACGTTAGATCAGCCGTAGTACACCAACCACCAAACCTCATCGGATTCACTTCAATCGGAATTAATTTCCCATTTTCATCCACGCGAACTTCGATATGAACAGGGAAATTTTTTAATTCGGCACGTTTACCCAATTCCTCAACAAATTTCGTAAACTGCGGAAGGTAAGATTTAATCAATTCTTTGGAAGTGTAATAAACCCTATCACTTACATCCTTATCGGAAGAAAATAGATGTTTAAGTATTCCTAACACAACAGGCTCGCCATTTTCATCAAAATAGGCATCGAAAGCAAACTCCTCACCGGCAATTACTTCCTCAATTAAAAAAGAAGATGTATTTACCACTTCGATTGGAAACAAAGCTTGCGCATCGGTAAACTCTTCTCGAATTGATTGCTTTACTCTCACCCAATCAGCTTCATTTACGACCTTATGAACTCCAAGACTTAGAAAACCTACTGAAGGTTTAATTATAAATGGCATTGGTAATTCATTCAACTGAATTTCATCAATATTTTGGAATGACGTCTCCTTAAAAAAGAAATTAGGGTACATGCCTTGAATCAATTTCCGAAACTCAACTTTATTTTTAAACACATTAATATACTCTGGCAATTTGGTGAAACCTAAATGATTCACAACCCAATTGATAGAATTCTCGGAATTGGTATAAATACGACTGTTTTCATTTTCGCGAAACTGTTGAACAATTTGTTCGGAACTAAGTAACGAAAGTTCACCATTTTCGATAACATTACCTGTATCCAGAACTGGAAAATTATATTTTACAATTGTTTCTTTAAGAAACTTTGAAACGTAAGGTTTATCTAGTAAAATCATGTATTATATAGTGTTTATTTTGTTGGAAGGTGTGAAAAGCTACACAAAGCTACAAAATATGTTTGTGGAAATCCACCTTTAAGAATGCACGAATAATTTCGAAAACCAAAATCTACAAATACTCGCTAAAATAGGAAAGCTTTAGCCATGGTCAATTTAATTCAAATCCTTACCTTTTAAGCTCTAAAAATACTAATCTGTATGTCTGTGAGAAACAAAATACTAATTACCTATTCCATTCCGGAAGAAGGACTTACCGAATTAAAAACTCATTTTGATTTAATTTATCCTGCAAAGGAGTACTTTACAGAAAGTGAAATTATTGAATTAATTCCCGATTGTGTGGGTTTGCTTTCCATTTTTAACAGAAAAGTCTCTTATGAAATTTTAAAAGCGGCAAAAAATCTTAAAATTGTCAGTAATTACGGTGTTGGTTTTAATAATATCAACTTAAAGCAAGCTAACGAGCAAAAAATTATTGTTTGCAATACACCCGCAGCAGTAAGTGAACCAACTGCCGAACTGTGCATGGGACTTATACTATCACTTTTCCGACAAATACATACCTGTAATTATGAATTAAAAACAAATGTAGATTTTGAATGGGGTGTGATGAAAAATTTAGGTAGTAGCCTGCGAGGAAAGACTTTAGGCATTATCGGAATGGGTCAAATTGGTAAATCGGTAGCCGAAAAAGCAATGGTTTTTGGCATGAGTATAGCTTATCACAATAGAAAACCTATTGCTGATTTAACATGGAATAAGGCCACTTATATGAATTTAGATGAGTTACTGGAAAAATCCGATGTGGTTTCTCTGCATTGTCCACTAACTAGCGAAACGCACCATTTATTAGGAAAAAAGGAATTCATAAAGATGAAGAACACTGCCTTTTTAGTGAATACTGCACGTGGTGCTGTTGTTCATGAAGAGGCTTTGGCAAAAGCATTGGAGAACGCTGAAATTGCTGGTGCTGGTCTGGATGTATTTGAAAACGAGCCAACAATACATCCTGAATTATTACAACAGAAAAATGCTCTTGTTGTACCTCATATAGGAACTGCCACAAGAGAAACCCGAATTGAAATGGGCAGAGAAGCCAGCCAGAATATTATTGATTACCTAAAAAAAGGAAGCACAAAAAACCGAGTCAATTAAGCTTTCCTTTAAACGCTTTTACCGACCTTTATAAATAGCAAACAATAAATATAATTCATCATATGCTTTTAGCCATTGACATAGGAAATTCTAATGTGGTTTGCGGTTTATCTAGCAATAATCATTGGGCAGAACAGTTTAGAATTCATACAGTTGAAAACAAGACTGCAGATGAATATGAAGTAATTTACAGAACCTTACTATCCAGTAGAAATATTGATTTAAAAAAAATAGACCGAGTTGTTCTAAGTAGCGTAGTACCTACTTTGATACTTCCCATCCGTGAAATGATTCGGAAACTATTCAATCAGGAACCTCTGATCTTAGGTCCTGAATTGTATCCTCGTTTAAATATTGGAATAAAAAACCTTTATGAAATTGGAAGTGATTTGGTTGCCAATGCCGTTGCAGCTCACAACAAATTTTCAGGCAATTGTATCGTTGTAGATTTTGGAACAGCCCTAACTTTTACTGTGATAAAAGCCGATGGAGATTTATTGGGAGTAACCATTGCTCCGGGACTAAAAACCGCCATGACATCACTTTCTCAAAAAACAGCACAACTGCCCAATGTAGATCTGGCAGTTCCTCCATCTTGCATTGGTAAAAATACTGTTCATGCAATGCAAGCTGGAATTGTACTAGGCTACAAAGGTTTAATAGAATCACTTTTGACTGGAATGAAAAAGGAAATGGAAGGAGAAACCACTGTTATTGCTACTGGAGGATTGGCAACTGTAATGCTTCCTATTCTTGAGAGTTTTGATCATCATGAACCGATGCTAACCCTTGATGGACTAAAAATGATTGGTAACCAGTTTTATAAATAAGATATGCCATTAGAAATAGAACGAAAATACTTAATTAAAGCAGATTTATTAAATCTACCGAAGGAAGGAAAAAAACTCATTCAAGGATATATTTGGAGTGATCCGAATAAGAGTTTACGAATTAGAATTGCCGGAAACAAAGCCTTTTTAACAATTAAAACAGGTAATAATCCGTTAAGAAGATCAGAATTTGAGTACGAAATTCCGATGAAGGATGCAGAAGATCTTTTAGATCTTTGCGATTCCAAAATCGAAAAAACACGATACCTGATTCCTCAAAATAATTTATTTTGGGAAGTAGATGTATTTGCAGGCGAAAACAATGGTTTGATAGTAGCCGAAATTGAACTCAATTCTGAGGATGACACCTTTGAACTACCGCAATGGATTGACCATGAAGTTACAAACGAAAGTAAATATTTAAATGTAGAATTAATAAAACATCCCTTTACCAAATGGTGAAAAGGGCAATGTTATAAATTCAGAATCAATCGTTTTCTCATCAATGATTGACTTATATATTTGAGACTGAATTTTGGTTCGCACATCCATTTCCATCAATTTAGCATTCGATTCATCAGGGTAAATCCGATTTGACAGAAAAATATAAAGCAAATCATACTTTGGATCAATCCATATCATAGTACCCGTAAAACCAGTATGACCAAAACTTAATTCGGAAGCCTCCTCGCATGTTGGTCCTCCTTTTTCTTCTGTGTTATAAAAAGGCTTATCGAAACCAATTCCTCTTCTGTTTTCTGAATTCGGATAAGCACGAGCCGTGAACTTATTCATTGTCTCTGCACTGATGTACATTTCGCCACCATAAGTGCCTTGTTGCAAATACATTTGTGCTAATTTTGCAAGATCGCTTGCATTACCAAACATTCCTGCGTGCCCCGAAACACCACCAAGCATTGCAGCCGTAGGATCGTGCACGTACGCTGTAAGCAATTGTTTCCGAAAAAACTTATCATCCTGTGTTGGTACAATACGATCCGAGTTGAAGCGCTTTAAAGGATGATAGCCTAAACTTGATGCTCCTAATAAAGTAAAAAAATGTCTTTTCACATACTGATCCAAATTTTCACCAGAGATTTCCTTAACCATCTCTCCCATTAATATAAAACCAAGATCACTGTACTTATACCCATTTGATTCTCTTAATTTTGAAGCTAGTATGCTGTTTATAATTGTATCATGATATCCTTTACGAAGGAACAACTCATTAGCCACTTTTACGGGGTATTCCTCTGAATATTGATTCGAAAAGATCCCTTCTTTAAACTTATAATTTCGATCTAAGAACAATTTATTCGCCACTTTAAGGCTATATCGTTTCGAATAGGTACGACTAAATAAACTCTTATCAAAACTGGAAGAATCAACAGTTTCCCAGTGAAATGGCTTATAACTCAACAATCTTGCTTCATGAGCTAAAATTTTCCTTAAAATCAAAGTATCCTTATTGGTGCCTTTTGCTTGTGATAAATACTCCCCTAATGAGTGATCTACATGAATCCATCCTTCATCACTTAATTGCATTAGTGCGGGAAGAGTAGCTGTGATTTTCGTGAGCGATGCCAAATCGTAAATGTCAGGATTACGAACCTCTACATTCCCCCCATATTCACGATGACCGTATGATTTATTAAAGACTACCTTTCCCCTTCGTGCCACCAGAATTTGACAACCTGGAGTTGCTTTTTTTTTTATTGCATCATTTGCTATTGAATCAATAACATTCAGTTTTAGGGTATTTAATCCTGCTTGTTCGGGTAAAGAAAACCCCAACCGGTTGCGTGTTGTTTCAACACCTGTTCCAACTAGAAAACGGTCATTAACAGTAACAGGCAATCGACCTTGTGATGCCAAACCACCAAAAATAATCTGAGAAGAAGCCATCTGAGTTTCAATATTATCCTCGTAAGAGACCAAAATTCCCTTTAAACGATCGGTACCTTCGTACAAATCCAAACCGTATGGATTTGCAAACAAATCGAAGATTACTTTTTTACTTTTTGAAAGCTCTGAAAGAAATTCAATAGTTTGATTAGTTATTCCAAATTTCTTTGTTGCCCGAAGATCGCTGTCATGCTTACTTACAATAACCAAATTGTATTTATCTAATTTTTTTAATAATTGAAAGTAGCTTTCGATAGAAGCATCTTTCTCTATTTGAAAAAAATCTATATCAGTATACCTACCAAGATATTCCTGAAATCTGTTCCGAATTGGTACCCCCATAGCAATTGACGCAATTTTTAGAGTATCCAATCTTTTTAATGGCAATAATTGATCCTCATTTTTCACTAAGGTAATCGCCTTTTCAGTTAGTTTTCGTCTTAACAGAAAACCTTCTTGTGTATTTAATCCTGACCAAAGCTGATTCCGATCAATTGGCTTGTAATTATTCAAATTGAGCCAATACTTAGCTTTTAATATCTTTAAAATCTTATCGTTGACATCCGTCCAGGAAAGATCTCCATTTTTAATTGCCAACTTAATTTCTTT
>JBFFMG010000168.1:0-7935 GCA_041554215.1 Labilibaculum sp. | reverse complement strand
GCATCTAATATTTCCTCTTTTTTTATCTTTTTTGTACAGAAGAACCAATCGTAACAGTGAACATCTTCATCTGTATTCTCCATTCGGTCTTTTGCAACACCGCAGGATCCAGCAGGAGGAACAATAACTTCATCTCCCGGACGCCAATCAGCAGGAGTCGCAACCGAAAATTTGTCGGCAGTTTGAAGAGCAATTATTACCCGATAGATTTCATCGAAATTTCGACCTAAGCTTAGAGGATAGTAAATGATTGTGCGAATAATTCCATGTGGGTCGATGAAGAATACTGCACGAACAGCTTTTGTATTGTCCTCTCCAGGTTGAATCATTCCGTACTTATTGGCCACCTCCATGGTGATGTCTTCAATTAATGGGAATTTGACTTCAACGTTTTTCATCCCTTTGTATTCGATTTTTTCCTTAATGGTGCGCAACCAAGCAATATGACTATACAAACCATCGATAGATAAACCAACCAATTCACAATTTGCTTCCTTAAATTTGGTTTCCATACTTGCAAAAGTCATGAATTCGGAAGTGCACACTGGAGTGAAGTCTGCAGGGTGGCTAAAAAGTATGACCCAACTTCCTTGGTAATCATTTGGGAAATGAATGTTCCCTTGTGTGGTAACAGCTCTAAATTCCGGCGCTTTGTCACCAATACGTGGCATTGAGGCCAATGTTATTTCTTTTTGTTCTTCCATGATTTAAAGGTTTAAATGTGAAAGTTTTTTTAAGATAGACATGAAAATGAATAAGTAATACCGTGCAATATTGGTTCTTAAGTTATTTCGATTAATAGTTCGTACTTAATCGATTAAAATTATAGTTTTCCTTCTTACAATCAGATATTAATAGATTCAATTAAGTATGGGAGATAATCCTATATTTTCGATTCCTTAGTATAGAACCTCAGGGGATAGAATAAATTTTCGTTTATCCTCGATTGTAGATTAAAGTTAACGCATTGAATTGCAGAAGTCAAGTTAAATGACTGATGGAGAGGTAATTTTAAATCAGTTTTAATAAGTTTAGTAAGGAGTCGATTTTATTCTTTTGCAATTAGAACAGGATCTATTTCCAGCCATTCGCAGGCTTCCTCATGAGAATGAAAAACCTTTGCATTTTGAATTCGAACTTGAATTTCGAAGAGCATAGCCATTGATGTGTCGTATGACTCACTTACAATAATGGCACATTTATTTGCGATCAAACTGTATTTTTGGTACTCATCAATATAATCATCCAAATCTTTACTGTTTAGAATGAGTTTTGCTTGAGTAAAATCGGCAATAACATTGTATGTCTCATCAAATAACGAATCTTCACGAGTACTTAAGGTATGATGAACAAGGTCATTCCATTTGAAATAACCGTAGTAGTATTCATTGATCAGTTTTAAGTCTGGAGATATTTTGTATTTGAATTTCATTCCTATTTCCTTTTAAATAAATATAGTAAGATCAATTTAGTTAAACAAAAATAAAGAGGGAGCATTAGTAGAATAGATTTTTAAAAACAAAAAAAGTTGCCCTTATAAAGAGCAACTTTAAGTTGTAGCAGTATTATTTATAATTAATTAGCTAAAATTTCTATTGTCCCAGCATTTGTAACAGTACCATTGTTTACCTCAATACCTTCAATTTCTTTTTCGGAATATCCATCAATAGGTATTAAATCAAGTTTGTATGTGCCTGCTTGTAATCCTTTAATCAAGAAATCTCCATTTACTTCCGCAATGGTGGAGATGGTATCCAAACCGATTATTGCATGAATAGTTGGAAGTGCTTCGGCAGGATTTATTGATCCTGAGATTGCTCCGGTTGTAGCTTCATTAAAAGTTCTTATTACTGGTTTCAATTTGTATTTGCCATTCCCAGTTGCAACAATTGAACGAGCTGCATCAAAATCAATCCATAATTTGTACTCAATTCCAGCTATGAAATCATCATGAATCTGAAACTTCAAACCAGATGTTTGTGCCGATGGAGTATCCAAATCATAAGAAATTCCATTAATGACTACAGAATTATTTTCTCCAAGAATTAAACGCATTTGCGACACGGTACCACTAGGCATGTCCTGATCTACCAAAAGCGTATCCAAACCATTGTTAAATTGCAAAAGATCATAAACTCCTGGGTTTAATAAATTCATTTCTGTCCAACCGTCTTCTGAGCTTTCATCATTCGAAGAATGAAATTGAATGGCCTGAATATCTATATTCACCTTATCGTATTGTGCAGGAGCATCTGTTAAACGAATTTTTACAGGCGTAGTTAGTTTTACATTGTCATCGGAACATTGAATAAAAACAAATGCCAGAGCAATAATTGCTATCGTACCTAAGGATTTTAATAATTTCATAGAGTGTTTAATTTTAATTAAATATGAATGTACTTATAAAACGAGAACTTTAATTTTTTGTTTCAGTAAGACTATACTTAAAACCAATAAACATGCCACAAATTCAGAAGGTTCATTAAAAACTATGATGTCAAGGTGATAGGGAAGAATTGATATTTTAAAAATTGAGAATTAATTGTGGCATAGTTCCACACTTGACCTTAATTGCAACACAAAAAAAGGAGAGGTGCTCCTTTTATTAATGATTTAGTTGTAAGTAAAAGTATGTAGTTAAAAATCATTGAAGCACCTCATTTTTTATTTTCGTTCGTATTTACAGCAAGAATGGAGACCACTGTACACTTTATCGTCTGCTTTAACTTTATCGGTATCGTAACCAGCTTTAGCAATGGCTTTATGAACCGCATCCAAATTTGTTTTTTCAGTATCGAAATTCACAATCATTTCTTTGCTTTCTTTGTTCCAATCTGCACTAACAACACCTTCGACAGCCTTAGCCGCAGTTTCGATTGTTTTCTCGCACATTCCGCAATTTCCGGATACTTTAAAACTCACTTTTTGTACTTCAGCCTTTGCTGTGAACGATATCGTAATCATTGAAAAGACTACTGCTGCAAATAAAATTCCTTTTTTCATTTTATGTGTTATTAAATTTGTTACTACTTTTTCATTTATGATTTAGGCCAGTTGACAGCCTTTACTTATTACTGTGCTAGTGCTGATGTTGTTGAGGCATTGATTTTGGCTCTTCATGAATTATCGTTTCGGTTACCTCACCACAATGCAACATCATATCCCCAAAATATGGATTCATAATTTTCTCTTCCGAGCTGATCCAAAAGGCACCCGAATCATTATCGGCCATGGGACAGAATTGTATAAAAATTTTGTTTTTTCCTGTTCCCAAAGATTTTATGCTCTCAATAAGTGCCTCACTCAATGGTTTAAATTCTTTTCGTTGAATTTCAATATCATCACTATTCATGATTTCTACCAAATGATTGTGTAAAACAGCATATTTCTCTTTCCAGAATTTGATAGATTTTCCTTTTAATCCGGCATCATTAGGCTTCATCTTCATCAAATTGGTCATCACTGTTTTAGCGGCAAGTTTGCTTTCCTTAGCCTTGGTTTCAACCAGAATGTCTTTCAAGTCAAAATAAGAGGAGAGTAGTTTTTCCAGTTTCATACTAAAGTCCATCGAAACATATTGTTGTAAGCTTTGCGCACCTTCCTTGCTTTCCGGACGATTCATCATGCTGTATTTGTTGTTGAGTTGAGCTGCCGCATCAACCGTAAAGGTTCCTTTGCTAACTACTTCTTCATTTTCTTCTAAACCATCGGTAATAATGTAAAAATCGCCTAAAGATTCGCCGATTTCTATTTCACGCATTTCAAATCCACCATCAACCTTCACATAGCTTACTGATCGTTTTCCTGTCCACATAATAGCCGATTTAGGAACAAGAAGCACATTATTCATTTGGCTTATTTCAGCATAGATAGTCCCGGAAGCAAACATTTCAGGTTTTAATAATAGGTCCTGATTATTTAATTCTGTTCGAATAGAAAGTGTCCGTTTTTTTGCATCAATTACAGGATCTATATTGCTGATTTTTGATTTGAAAACTTTGCCAGGAAATGCCGAAACTGTGAATTCGATTTCATCTCCTTTTTTTATAAATGACAGATCTTTTTCGTAGGCATCAAAAACGACCCAAACGTGATTCAAATCTGCAATTTCGAAGAGAATACTTCCAGCTTTTGCATAATTTCCTTCTGCTACATTCCTTTTAATTACGTAACCGGAAGCATCTGCTTTTATTTCGAAATATTCAAGCACTTTACCGCTTTCTTTAATGCTATTAATTTGATTTGTGCTAAGTTTCCAAAATCTCAATTTTTGTTCTGCAGCTTTCACCAATTCAGGATAGGCATCTTTTGTTTTTAGGGATTGTAACAATTCCTGTTGTGCGCTAACTAATTTTGGTGCGTAAACTCTTGCAAGTGTTTGTCCTTTACTTACTTTTTCACCTTCAAAATTGATCATTAGTTTTTCAATTCTGCCATCGAAATGGATGGCTTGCGAGCTAATTTTTCGCTCATCAATCTGCACTTTTCCATTTAGGAGGATTTCCTTTACAGCCTTTCCTACTTCAATTTTTGTGGTTTGCACATTTCCCAATTTCATGGCTGTTTCGTTCATCTCAATTATTGCTGGCGATGAATTACTGCTTGAATTGTCTAAGGGGATTAGATCCATGCCACAAATTGGACAATCGCCTTCGTTTGGTTGCTGAATTTGCGGATGCATGGAACAGGTCCATGTTGTTGGTGCTACAGTAACATCTTCAGAAGCATGTTGATGACCTTCGTGTTCATTTGTCGATTCTGATTTTCCTCCGAAAATGATCCAACCTAGAAATAATCCCACGACTAAAATTAGGAGCTTTTGCTTCCAGTTGTTTGTTAAATATTCGATTGTATTTTTCATTTTATATCTATTTTAGACGCTAATTACGCTGAAAATATGGTTTAAATATGATTTGTTAAAACCTGTACTAAAGTCCCCTTTAGATACTGTGACAAAATTCGAATGTGCCTACATTCCTAAATATTGGAATTTTGCCCTACTTTTCTGAACCATTACTTGTGCCTCAATTTGTTTCTGTTCGTAGATCCAAATCTTTTGTTGCATGTTCAGAACTTCTTCGTATTTACCAGAAGATGTTTCGTAATTGCTTGTGAGAATTTCGAATGATTGTCGGGCTTTTGCCAGTAAATTATCATATACTTTTATTTCTCTGGTTCCGGTTGAATACTCTTCTGTTGCCTTTTGTTTTTCCAGCTGAAGCTTATTCAGTTCCTCAATTTTTAATTGTTCGAACTGAACCTGTTTTAACTGATTGATTTTAACTGCAGATTTGTATTTCTTTCGAAACAGAGGAATACTTACCGAGATCATTGGCATGATTGCATCTTTACCATTATTGGCAACATCCATATCTGTTCTTTCAGCAATAAATGCATAATCGAGACCGATGCCAAATTTGGGCATTCCGTTTAGTTTGGCAACTTTCTCACCAAAAGAACTGGCTTCCTTCATAGCTTCCCAAGAGTCAATTCTTGTGTGATTGTCGAAGGAAAAATCAGTATCAAGAGAAATTACCTGTGTCAGAGTAGAATCATCTCTAGGTAAATCAACGGCACTTATTAAATTACGGTTTAACAATTTATTGAATGAACTTTGCAGTGTCTGCTTTTTATCCTGAAACAAACCAAGCATAGAAATTAATTCTTCTTTTAGCATTTGAACGTATAAGACATTCACCATGCTCGATTGATTGTTTTCGAATTGGCTAAGACTTTGTTTTTCCAATAACGACAGCACTTCAACACGTTTTTGTGTGAAAAAGATTTTGCGATCCATTAAAATCAAATCCAAATAGGAGAGTCTTACATTCATTTCCAGTTTGCTTTTTGCGTCCAGATAATTCAAGTATTGAGCATGGGCCTGCAAGCTTGCTTGTTGTTCTTTGGCGCCAAGTGTGCCAAACCATGGAAACATCTGCGAAAGCGAAAGTTTTGCTTTTTGGGCTCCAATACGTGTTTCTATTGGCTGTATAAAGACTCCTGCCGATAAACTTGGATCCGGTAATGCCTTAGCCTGTGGAACCATCTCCAATGCTTGCTGATATTTTAGATCCATAGACTTCAGTTCAGGATTGTTCAGAATTGCAAAATCGATATAATCCTGCACGAAATCCTTTTTGCTTTGAGCGGTAACTGAATTCAGAACCAATAATAGCGATACTAGTAGTGTATATCTCATGACAGTCCTCCTACTTTTTTAAGTTGATATTCTTTGTTCATGGCATATAAAACCGGAACAACAAATAAGGTGATTAATTCGATTGCCATTCCTCCAAATGCTGGAATTGCCATTGGAATCATTACATCCGATCCTCTTCCTGTTGAGGTTAAAATTGGCAATAAGGCCAGAAGAGTTGTAGCGGTAGTCATCAGGCAAGGACGAATTCGTTTCGAACCAGCTTCAATCACTGCTTTTCTGATTTCGGCTATCGTTTTTGGTTGATTCTTCTCGAAAACCTGTTCCAAATAACTAGCCATAATTACACCATCGTCAGTGGCAATGCCAAACAGGGCAATGAACCCGACCCAAACAGCAACACTTAAATAAACAGGATGAACCTGAAACAATTCCTGCAGGTTGATATCGTAGACAGAAAAGTTAAGAAACCATCCTTGCCCATACATCCAAATCATGATGAATCCTCCTGCAAAGGAGACTGCAATACCGCTAAATACCATTAGAGTGGGAGCAATTCCTTTGAACTGGAAATACAGAATCAGGAAGATGATGATGAGTACCAAAGGAATTACAATGCTCAGTCTTTTTTCTGCACGGATTTGATTTTCGTAATTCCCCGTAAATTTAAAGCTCACTCCTGCGGGTACTTTCAGTTCATTATTTTCAATTTTTCCGGCAATGTATTCCTGTGCAGTTTCTACAATATCGACTTCCGAAAACCCTTCTAATTTGTCGAATATCACATATCCAACCTGAAAAGTATTTTCACTTTTGATAACTTGTGGTCCCTGAACATAGACTATTTCTGCCAGCTCTTCCAAAGGAATGGAATGTCCCATGCTGGTAGGAATCAGTATTTTTTGCAAAAGATCCGGATCAGATCTCAATTCCCGTGGGTAACGAATCCGAATCGGATAACGTTCTCTCCCTTCAACCGAACTGCTCAGGGGCATTCCTCCAATGGCGACAGAAAGGTATTTCTGTACATCTTCTATGTGAATGCCATAACGGCCAATTGCTTTGCGGTCGATACGAATTTCCAGATAGGGTTTCCCAATCATACGTTCTGCAAATACAGACGGTTTATTTACTCCGGGAATATCTTTTATAATCTTCTCGAGCTGAAGACCAAAACCCTCGATTTGTTTTAGGTTACTGCCCAATATTTTAATTCCAATAGGAGCTCGCATACCAGTTTGCAACATGATTAAGCGTGTTTCGATGGGTTGCAATTTAGGCGCTGAAGTAACACCTGGTATTTTGCTTGCATTTACAATTTCGGTCCAAATGTCATCCGGTGATTTGATATGATCGCGCCATTGTCGGTAGTATTCTCCAAAATTATCAGGAATCAACTCTCCTTTTTCATCGCGAATAAAATTCTTATTCTCATCAACCGCAAAACGAATTCGCTTGCCATATTGGTTGGTTTTGTATTCGCTTTTGTAATTGATCACATTCTCGTACATGGAAATAGGAGCTGGGTCAAGTGATGATTCTACACGACCCAATTTACCTACCACCATCTCAATTTCAGGAATGTTGGCTACTGCCATATCCAGCCTTCTAAGTACGCGTTTATTTTCTTCAATTCCTGCATGTGGCATGGAGGTTGGCATCAGTAGGAACGATCCTTCATCCAGCGAAGGCATAAATTCTTTTCCGATGCCGGGATAATTGTGGTACATACTTTTCCAAGCAGATGTGCCCGAAATATCAATGCCAATTTTATCCAT
>JBFFMG010000167.1:0-7983 GCA_041554215.1 Labilibaculum sp. | reverse complement strand
GCCAAACATTCCATCAATCATTTCTTTAAGAGATTGCTTTGCCTCTTCTAAATCAGAAATAATTAAAACTCCTTTACCTGCTGCAAGACCATCTGCTTTTAGCACATAAGGAGCTTTTAAACCTTCTAGAAAAACTAAACCTTCTTCTAAATTTTCTGATGTAATGCTTTTATATTTTGCGGTAGGTATATTATGTCGGAACATAAATTCCTTCGAAAAATCTTTACTTCCCTCTAACTGAGCACCTAATTTTTCTGGTCCAATTACAGGTATGCTCTTGATGTCCTCATCGGCAAGAAAAAAATCGTGAATTCCATTTACCAAAGGATCTTCCGGGCCAACAACAACCATATTGATTCCTTTTTCAAGAACAAAATCTTTTATTTTTTCAAAATCGTTAGGATTAATAGCTACGTTTTCTGCAATTGCAGCAGTTCCGGCATTTCCCGGAGCAACATATAATTTTTCTAATTTTTCACTTTGAATAAATTTCCATGCAAAAGCATGTTCACGGCCTCCGGAACCCAAAAGAAGTACTTTCATCTAATAGTATTAATTAGTAACCACTCACACTTTGCCATTATTAGTTGGGCAAAATGAGAATTTTCAAATGGTTTTGGTTATAAAATGGTATTAATAGTTTGATCGAGAGCAAATTTACGTATTCAAATGCAGTTTACCTGATGGAAAAGAAATGTTTTTTTAATTTCTTATTGGCAAACATCAAACTCGTATCCCTGAAGCTTCAATTCATCGATCAATCGAGGTACTGCAAATCGCATATTCACCTCAGTTTTCTGATGATTATGGAATAAAATTATTGATCCGGGTCGAACCGTTTTAAGCACATCCTTCAAACATTCTTCCGGAGTTATATCCTTTCGGTAATCTCCACTCAAAACATCCCACATAACAATCTTATACTCTGGGAGTAAATATTTTGCCTGAGATCTTTTTATTTGTCCGTAAGGAGGTCGAAATAATTTAGAATCAATTACATCCGATGCCATAATTACATTCTCGAGATATCGTTGAGTATTCACAGACCAGCCTTTTAAGTGATTGTAAGTATGATTTCCTACCGCATGACCGGCATCCATAATTTTCTGAAATAATTCTGGATATTTATGCACATTCTCTCCCACGCAAAAGAAAGTAGCTTTTACATTCTTCTCCTTAAGTAGATTCAATGTCCACAAAGTAGATTCTGGAATAGGTCCATCATCAAAGGTCAGATAAACCTTTTTTGCTCCAGAATTGTACCGCCATATAAAGTCCGGAAATAAGATTTTGAATATCCCCGGAGCTCTCATCCATCTCAACTTCATCATCCTTTATTATAGCTTTCCAATAATCTCTTAAATTCCAATTCAATTTTCTGATTCAATTCTTCTTGATCGTATTTTGCCGTAATGCGATACAACTCCTGCAATAACGCCAAATTTCGGCTCTTTAATCGAGGAAATTCGGAAGTAGAAACCGGTGTTAGAGTCATGTAATAATCCAATTCCTGCACCAATCGATCCGATATTGTTTGAATCATCTCACTGCCTTTTTCATACTCGGCTGCACGATAGTATGACTGAGCCAAAAGAATAGCCAAATAATCGAAAGGTACTTTCTCATTAGGTACCAATTCGATGCATTTATCTAAAACCTGAACTGCAGAATCTCTTTTCCCCTCATCCAATAAACTTTCCGACAGTCGTAGAAAATTATTCCTCATGTTCGTACACAAACGGGAAGTGGTTTCATCGATATAAACATCAGAATGATTCATATTTCCCCATTTGAACTTATTCATCAGGTTGGCATACATTACATCTGTATTAACTCCACCTATCTGCATGCCATCATTTTCAAATTTGATTGGC
The DNA here is from genome assembly GCA_041554215.1 of Labilibaculum sp. Classification (GTDB taxonomy): domain Bacteria; phylum Bacteroidota; class Bacteroidia; order Bacteroidales; family Marinifilaceae; genus Labilibaculum. The sequence goes on along the minus strand of JBFFMG010000167.1, from coordinate 6,109 downwards.
ACCAATTTATAGGCAAAACCCTCCAGACGAAAATAGTCTTCTAAGCCATAATATCCGCTCGACGGCACTGTTATGGAAAAATAAACTGGTCGTTTCCAATTGTTCTGAACCAACATATCGTAAAGAATCAAACCACTTTTTTCAATGTAATTTGTTTTCACTTCCCATTCCATTTGATTCACAATATTTTCAGAATCCTTTTCGCTAACAGTTTTTGTCTTAATTACCTGATCTTTATCAATTACAAGTCGAAATTTATTTGCTGGGAAATGATCAATTCGCTCATCGTATCCGTATATTTTTTTTGTACTTTCCTTTTCACTCGCAACGTATTCTATGGCGTCTTTCAGATCCAATCCTTTATTTTTATCAACATAAGCCTTTAATCGAGGATCATCAAGAAGATAAACCACATCGCGTTTTCCCATCAGGTATTTATCCTGAGAAAGAGATATTGGCAAAGGATCTGAATCGTAGTTTTTTTGCTTCATCTGATCGATGTACCAATCGGTAGAAAGATAACTTAGATTACAAACACGAACATCTGTTCGAACACCTTCCACCTCTTGCAGATACCATAAAGGAAACGTATCGTTATCGCCCATGGTAAATAAGATTGCATTTGGCTCGCAGGAATTCAGATAATCGTAAGCCAAATCCCTTGCTACATATCGATTCGATCGATCATGATCGTCCCAATTTTGCTGGGCAAACAATGCAGGAACTGCCAAGAAACAAAGAGTGAATGCCACAGGAATAGCTATCCTATCCTTTCGAAGTACTTTTTTAGTAAACTGAAGTACTGCGAGCAAACCTAAGCCAATCCAAATAGCAAAAGCGTAGAATGATCCTGCGTAAGCATAATCTCGTTCACGAGGCTGTAAAGGAGGCTGATTCAAATACACCACAATGGCTAATCCTGTTAGTAAAAACAGCAAAAGAACTACGAAAAAATCTTTCTTCCCATTGGCACTTTTTTTATACTGATAAAGTAATCCTACCAAGCCCAACAAAAGTGGCAAAAAGTAATATTTGTTGTTGCCTTTATTGTTGGTCATGTGCTCAGGTCTAAGGCTCTGATCACCCAAACGGTAATTATCTATGAAGGGAATTCCAGAAATCCAGTTGCCATCTACCACACCACTATAGGATTGTCGATCGGATTGTCGACCCGCAAAATTCCACATAAAATAGCGGAGGTACATGTAATTAACCTGATAGCTAAAAAAGAAGTCCAAGTTCTGAGCAAAGCTTGGTTTTGTTTTCTGATCAGCCTTGAGTCCAGTCCATTTGGCATACTCTTCGGGATTCCTACCCGTCATTCCCTTAGTGTACATTCTTGGGAACACTGTTTTATGGGTACTACTATAGTTTGGCTTCTTCGGTGTGTAGGAAACAATATATTTCCCATCCTTTTTAATGTAAACATCTTTACTATCTACATAACTCTCCTTTTCATCATATGGAGCATTAAAATATTCTCCGTACACCAAAGGATTATCGCCATACTGTTCTCTGTTTAGATAATAAAGCAAAGAATATAGATCCTCTGGATTGTTCTGATCCAAACCCGGATTTGCCGCCGAACGAATCATGATCAATGAATAAGAGGAATAGCCTATCAGGATAACTGTAAGTGCAGTCAACAAAGTATTTAAGACCACTTTACCATGAGAAATAGTATACCGAATGCCCCAAACAAGAGCCGAAATCAACAAAAGAATAAAAATATATGCCCCATAATTAAAAGGCAAACCAATTACATTCACAAAGAATAAATCGAATAGAAAAGCCGCTTTCACAACACCTGGAATGATGACATACATTGCACCACCCAATAGGAGCAAGGCAACACCCAAAGCCTTTAAAATTCCATTTCTGCTTGGTTCGTATTTCTTAAAATAGTAGACCATTACAATGGCCGGAATTGCCAATAAATTAAGAAGGTGAACTCCAATGGACAAGCCCATTAGGTAAGCAATCAGAATTAACCAGCGATTTGCATAAGCCTTGCCTTCTTCGTTCTCCCATTTTAAGATGCACCAAAAAACAACTGCCGTAAATAGTGAAGATGTAGCATAAACTTCTCCTTCAACAGCTGAAAACCAAAAAGTATCGGAAAAGGTATAAGCCATGGCTCCAATAAATCCTGTTCCAACAATTGTCCAAATCTGAGATCTAGAAATTTCATCTCCTGTAACAACAAGCTTTTTTGCTAAATGAGTGATTGTCCAGAATAAAAACAGAATGGTAAATGCACTTGCCAAACCAGACATTGAATTTACTAGTAATGCAACATTTTCGGTACCCGAAGCAAACAAAGAGAAAAAACGAGCTAATAACAGAAAAAACGGTGCTCCTGGAGCATGTCCAATTTCTAATTTATAAGCGGAAGTAATAAATTCACCGCAATCCCAAAAACTAACTGTAGGTTCGAGGGTTAAAAAATAGACAACAGCAGCTATTGCGAAGGATATCCATCCGACAAGAATATTTGTTTTTTGGTACTTACTCATAAGTTATCAAAATAAAGGTTAGATTTTTGGTACAGACAGCGAAGTTACCACTTTTGGAAAAAAGAATTGATTTGTATTATGTGAAAAAATCTTAACAGATTTTAGAAACCTTAGGCTCATAAAAATATTCAGTAGTAGTTTTACAGATGAATGCCTTCCATTAGTCTGTAGAAAGGTGATTTACTTTGATTTATGAATTTGCTAAATGCATAAAAAAATGGCTGTCTTTGCGTAAAGACAGCCATTCAAATTATATAATAAACCTTTTACTCTTCAGAAGCAGATTTAAAAAGCAATTCAAATTTCAATTGCAAATCTTCTCTCAACTTAGTTTGCTCGCCCATGTCAGCCAAACCTAAAAGCATCTGCACAACCCGTACTTCGCGCTCCTGCTCAGATCTAAATGCATTTGCACGTTGAGTATCCAAACTTAAAAAGTAATTCAGTTTATCGTATGATTGCTGTGCCATATCCGACAACAAAGCATTTGCTTTATCGGTTGCATTTGAACGATAATACTCTTGTATGAATCCAATTAGTGTATTGTCGAATGGTATTTTATTGGTTGGAAGTTCTTCCATGCATCGATCCAAAATATTGATCGCTTTTTCGGTCTTTCCTTCATCATTTAACGCACTGGCCAAACGGCTGTAATTTGCTCTAAACGACATGATATTTACGGTTAAAATATGAAATTGATCGACATAAACATCCGGATCTTTTATCCCACCGAAGGTAAATTTATTCATGTAATTATCATAGAGCAATTCAGTATTTACATGTCCGTATTCATTTCGTTCTGGTTTCGTTTCAATTGGCACCAAACGATAAGCCGCTCCCTCCAACTGGAAATATTTCTCCAGACCAAGGAAACTATCAACACCCATTCCTACAGAAAAATAAATAGGACGGTTCCAATTGTTATTTGCAATGATATCATAAACCATGATGTCATTTTTATACAAATAACTTCGCTTGATTTTCCACTCCAATTTATCAACAATTAAATGAGCATCTTCGGGCTGAACGGTACCATTGGCAATTACTTTAGCAGAATCAACAGGCACATAAACATCTCGTCCTGGGAAATAATTCAACTTTTTACCCGATTGAGTTTCTACTTTTGTGGCATCATTATCGCTTGCAACAAATTTAATCATCTCGCTCAACAATTCTTGTCCTTTTAATCGTTCCACCAAAGGAACCTGATCGCGAATACCTGGTTCTACCTTATCCGCGGTAAGCGTCATCGGAATTAGATCGGAATCGTAAGCTTTCGTTCTCATCTGATTGATGTACCAATCGCCAGCCAATAAACTCAAGTTAACGATTCTTATATCTCTTCTTATACCTTCCACCTCTTGTGCATACCAAAGCGGAAACGTATCGTTATCGCCATAAGTGAACAAAATGGCATCAGGTGCACACGAATTCAAGTAATTTTTTGCGTAAGCCAAAGTAGCATATCTACCAGAACGATCGTGATCGTCTGAATTTTGCTGCGCTAATAAACCTGGAACGGCAATTAAACAAACAGCAGTCACAGCACTGGCAGTGATAACAGATGGTCCTTTTTTACTCAGCCATTGATACAAACCCATAACTCCAAATCCAATCCAAATTGCAAATGCGTAGAATGATCCTGCGTATGCATAATCACGTTCGCGTGGTTGATAAGGAGACTGATTTAAGTAAACCACAATTGCCAATCCTGTGAAAACAAAGAGCAATAAAACTACAAAGAAGTCTTGTTTTCCTTCTTTGCTCGATTTGTAATGATAAAGTAATCCGATTAGGCCTAATAAAAAGGGCAAGAAGAAGTATGTGTTTCTTGATTTCTTGTTTGCCATTTCAGGATACAATTTGTCCTGATTTCCAATTTTCATTTCATCAATAAAAGGAATGCCCGAAATCCAGTTTCCATTTAAAATATCTCCATGTCCCTGAATATCATTCTGACGACCAACGAAATTCCACATAAAATAACGCCAGTACATATGGTTCACTTGGTAGGACAAGAAGAATTGAAGATTTGACCCAAAACTTGGTTTGTAAAGAGTTTCACCATCGCCAACCTGAATAGGATTATTCTTTTTCACATTGCCCCAGAATTCATATTCATGAACATGATTTGCTCGGGAACTGTACATTCTTGGGAATATGGTATTAAATCTGGAATCAAATTTATACTCCTGTTTGTGAGAAGCAATAATATATCTGTCCTTATTATTTTTATCCTTTTTTTGAATATAAACAGGCTTGGTTTCTATCAACTCAACTGCAGGAGCATTGTAATACTCCCCATAAACCAACGGGCGATCGCCATATTGTTCTCTATTTAAATAGGAAAGCAAAGCAAATACGTTATCCGGATTATTTTCATCCATAGGTGGATTTGCCGAAGAACGAATCACAATCATGGCAAAAGAAGAATAACCAATCATGATTACCACAAAAGCAGTTACAATCGTATTTAAAACAACCATTCCGCGTTTAATGGAGAAGTTGATTAACCATACCACAAGTGCAATAAGTGTTGCCGCATAAAACATCACGCCAGTATTGTAAGGCAAACCAAATTGATTCACAAACAATAGCTCGAACCACGATGCAATGGTGATTACACCCGGAATCACACCATACATAACCACACCTAAAATAAGAACCGAAAGAGAAAATGCTCCTATTATTCCGTTGCGGGTAGGCTTGTATTTTTTAAAATAGTAAACAAAAATGATAGCAGGAATAGCCAAAAGATTCAGTAGGTGAACGCCAATTGAAAGTCCCATTAAATATGCAATTAGAATGATCCAACGATTTGCATACTTTTCATTGGCCACGTTTTCCCATTTAAGAATCGCCCAAAAAACAAGCGCAGTAAAAAGAGATGACAAAGCATACACTTCACCTTCGACCGCCGAAAACCAAAAAGTGTCTGAGAAAGTATAAGCAAGTGCTCCAACCATTCCAGTTCCCATTACGGCAATTAAATTAGCTTTTGAGATTTCACCCTTTACCACAACTAATTTTTTCGCAAGATGCGTTATGGTCCAAAACAAAAACAAAATTGTAAAAGCCGATGCTAAAGCCGACATAGCATTCACCATTAAGGCTGCCTGAGCCGGACTTGGGGCAAAAAGAGAGAAAAAACGTGCTATAATCATGAACAAAGGTGCTCCTGGCGGGTGTCCAACCTCTAATCCGTATGCAGTTGTAATAAATTCGCCACAATCCCACAAACTAGCTGTAGGTTCCATAGTAAACAAGTAGGTGAGTGCAGCAATGGCAAAGGCTAACCAGCCTAACACATTGTTAACCACATTGTAATTAGATTTCATCTTGTATGTATTTTTGTTTATTATATTTCTTATGTAGGATAATATTTGGAACGAAAATAGTCAATTTTAATAGTTCCCCCGAATTCTGTTTGAAAATTTTACACTTTTTGTTTGAGCAAATAAAAAAAGTATTACATTTGCAGAGTCTTTGCAAAAAGGCAATTCTGATTGTCCCGTGGTGTAATGGTAACACACCTGGTTTTGGTCCAGGCATTTAAGGTTCGAGTCCTTACGGGACAACAATAAAAAAAGCTT
>JBFFMG010000166.1:0-7991 GCA_041554215.1 Labilibaculum sp. | reverse complement strand
TCGAGGTAGAAGTTTCAGAAAAGGAGATGTCTGAGGGAATCCAAACCGCCTTTACAGTGTTTATTCCCGAAAGCTCTTCAAAAGTTGCAACAAAAGAGTGGAAGAAATTTATGAATGAACGATCAATTTTTGAATTTGCCACAAAAGGCACGGCTCAAACATTTGAGAAAGCAATTCTTGGCATTTCAAACTTGTTTTCGGAAGATAAGAAAGAATACTCGAAAGAATCTTTAAAAATAGAGGAACGCGCTGGGAATGAAATTGTTGCTCATAATGTTGTACATGAAGATATTTCAAATTTACATCTTGATGTAATAGCAAAATTTTCAGCTATCGATTCAGGTGTGTATGTCAGTTCATTTTTCAAATATGCCGACTCTGTTTTTATCTCTGAGTCAAATACATCAAGCGATAATCTGAATACAATTAAAGAATATATCAGACAATTTGGTGTTGAAACCTACAAAGTTGTTGTTGATGAACAAGTAAAATTGGAAGAAAAGGAATTAAAAAGACAAGAGGGCATTCTTAAAGATTCTGAACGTGATAATAAACAACTGAACAAGTCTATTGGGAGGTATGAAACCGAAATAGATCAATATAAATACAATATCAAAGTTCAGGAAAGAGAATTGGAAGGGATTGAAGAAAGACTCCAAACAGCTAAAGCATCACTTCGAAGTACAGAAAAGAAATCGGATGAATATTATTTGGTTAAGGAGAAGGTTAAATCTGTTGAGAAAGAACGTAAACAGAATTTAAACGGTCTGAAATCAAATAAAAATAAAATCAAGAAAAATCAGTCGAATATTCAAGATGCTCAGAACGAAATTTTAGCTAACGAGAAACTCCAGGAAATGCAAAAAGAGGTAATTCAGAAACAAATGTTACGAGTTGAAGAATTCGAAACTAAATTGGAGAACATTAAATAATTACAGGACATAACAGATGTGCTTCTAAATAGATTTTGTGTTGATACGTCGAAAGTAGCAGTATTTTTAGATAAAACCCCTTTGAAGATCGGGTAAGGCAGGAGTTGAGTTATAATTTGGTCTATTTTAAATGTTAGAATTAGTATCTTCAAATTATTGAGACTTTATTTACAACAAAAACCTCTATCTATATTATCTACAAATCGTTAGTTGAAATTGGAAATCACAAATAAAATTACATGATTATTCGAGCAAGCAGGTTGATAACGTTATTCTAACGTTAGGTTTTCCATACCTTAAAGTTTATGCGAATACATTTCTACACTGCAATTTTGTAGGTAAGCTTCGAGGGAAAAAATATTTCATGTTTACAAATGTGAAATCATTATAGGTTTTACTATATAGATATGGTTTTATTCCACACAATGTACTGATTATGTGTGCAGTTGAATAAATACAAATGTAAATCACATATGTAATTAATTGATTTATTACAAAGTAACTATTGTTAGTTATATTTTCATACTTTAACCAATTCTAAATATCAAAAAGAAATCGATTTAATTATTGTTAAGTAGAAATGAGTTGTTAAAAGCGAGTTGTTATTAATTAATTACAATCAGTGCCAATTAAGAGCGGGTTTAGTTTACTGTTAGGTTTTATTGATTAATTTTGTGCCTTTAAAAATATTAAAAGCTTTTATTGTGCCTGAAACAAGATACATATTTGTTACCGGTGGAGTTACTTCATCGCTGGGAAAAGGTATTTTAGCCTCGTCGCTTGCTAAATTGTTGCAATCCCGAGGTTATAGTGTTACCATTCAAAAACTCGATCCGTACATTAACGTAGATCCTGGAACGCTTAATCCATACGAGCACGGTGAGTGTTTTGTTACTGAGGATGGAGCAGAAACTGACCTGGATTTAGGTCATTATGAACGTTTTTTGAATGAGGCTACATCGCAGGCCAATAACGTTACAACAGGTCGAATTTACCAGTCTGTAATAGATAAAGAGCGTCGTGGTGATTACCTGGGGAAAACGGTTCAAATTATACCTCACATTACAGATGAAATAAAGCGTCGTATTAAAATGTTAGGATCGAAAGGAAAATATGACATTGTAATAACCGAAATTGGTGGAACAGTTGGTGATATTGAATCCTTGCCATATATTGAGTCAGTTCGTCAGTTGAAATGGGAATTGGGTAACAAAGCCATTGTAATTCACCTGACATTGGTACCTTATTTATCGGCCACCGGCGAATTAAAAACAAAACCAACTCAGCACTCGGTAAAAATGTTACTTGAAACCGGAGTACAACCTGATATTTTGGTATTACGGACAGAATATGACATTGAATTGTCAGTACGTCAAAAGGTTGCATTGTTCTGCAATGTAGGTCTCGATTCGGTAATTCAATCGATTAACGTACCAACCATCTACGACGTTCCGTTAAAAATGCTGGAAGAGAAACTGGATATTACTGTTTTGAAAAAGCTTGATCTGGCAATTAATGAAGATATTGATTTATCTGCCTGGAATAGTTTTCTTACCAAGCATAAAAATCCTACACAAACAGTGGAGATTGGTTTGGTAGGGAAATATGTTGAGCTACATGATGCATATAAATCGATTGCTGAATCATTGATACATGCAGGTGCCGAAAACCGTGCAAAAGTGAATGTACATTGGATTCATTCTGAAGATATTAAGGAAGACAATGCTGCTGAAAAACTTTCTGGATTAAATGGGGTAATTGTAGCTCCTGGCTTTGGGCATCGCGGAATGAAAGGTAAAATATTTGCCACAAAATATGCCCGCGAAAATAATATACCTTTTTTAGGAATTTGTTTGGGAATGCAGGTAGCTGTAATAGAATTCGCTCGTAACGTACTCATGTTAGAGGGAGCTGATTCTTCGGAAATGAATCCAAAGACACTGCACCCGGTAATTGATTTAATGGAGCAGCAAAAGGGAATAACAAATTACGGCGGAACAATGCGTTTGGGAGCATACGAATGTCGGATTATTGATAAAGAATCGAATGTTTGTAAGGCCTACAACAAACTAACTGTTTACGAAAGACACCGTCATCGTTATGAATTTAATGAAATATACAGACAACAATATATAGATGCAGGCATGACTCCAGTTGGCATTAACCCTGAAACAGACTTGGTTGAGATTATGGAAATTCCTGATCACAAATGGTTTGTTGGCGTTCAGTTTCATCCTGAATATCGCAGTACAGTATTGAATCCACACCCCTTATTTATAGACTTTATTAAAAATTCGATAGTTGAAAAATAGAATATGGATAAAAAATCGATAATTGGGATCGGCCTGATTTTTGCCATTTTGGTTGTTTTTTCATTAATCAACCAGCCCTCGAAAGAAGAGATTGCGGCAGCACAACACAGGAAAGATTCAATTGCGCAAGTAGAAGCCCAAAGGGCATTTGAGCAGCAACAAAATGAGGCACAGGTAGAACAGCAAAATGCAGCAATTGCTAACGATACAGCAAGTCAAAATCAAGCCGCAAAAGCACGAATAGATGAGTTTGGTGTTTTTGGTTCTGCAGCCATTGGTGAAGAAAAATTTAGCACGCTGGAAAATAATCAGATTAAAATTACTTTTTCCAACAAAGGAGGACGAATTTATTCTGTTGAGTTAAAAGATTATCAAACACACGACTCGTTGCCTTTGGTACTTTTTGACGGACCAGAAAATTTATTTGGTCTGAATTTCTTTTCAAAAAACAGAAGTATTGAAACGGATCTCTTGTACTTTAAACAATTAGGAGGGAGAAAAGATATAACTGTTACTGGACCTCCGGTTAAAAAAGGTGACGAAGGAAAAATTAAAGTGAATCTTGAAAATCCGGGAGGAAAAGAGTCGGTAACGTTCCGACTGGAAGTGGAACCCGGTAAATACATTGATTATATTTATACACTTGGACACAACTCATACATGGTTAATTTCGACATGAATATTCAAGGAATGAACCAGTATATTGCAACGAATCAATCGTATTTAAATTTCTCGTGGGCATTTGATGTTCCGCGTCAGGAGAAGTATTCTCGCTTTGGAGAAGACCGTTATACGAATATTACCTACAAGTATTTTGAAGACGAAGTTGACAACCTGGATCAAAATAAATCGGATGAAGCGAATCTTGCTACTAAAGTTAAATGGATTGGCTTTAAACAATTATTTTTCAGTTCAACCTTGATTGCTGATGACGCTTTTGCAAATGCCCAGATTAGTCAGGAAAAATTTGAATACGAAGACAATAAGGATTATTTGGGTTATTTTAAAGCTGATATTGCATTGCCCTATAATGGTACAGCACAGGAAACGGTTGGAATGCAATTCTTTTTTGGACCAAATCATTACCAAACTTTAAAACAGTACGATTTAGACATGGAACGCCAGGTTTATCTGGGTTACATTGTTATTCGTCAGGTGAATCAATATTTAATTATTCCTGTTTTCAATTTTCTAAGAAGGTTTATTGATAATTTTGGGATCATAATTTTGTTGCTAACCATTCTCATCAAAACAATTCTTTTCCCTTTTACTTATAAATCGTTTATGTCGCAGGCCAAAATGAAAGCATTAAAGCCTGAAATTGATGAGATTAACGAAAAGTATGGAAAAGATAAGGCGATGGAAAAACAGCAGGCCACAATGGCGCTGTATAAAAAGGCAGGTGTAAATCCGATGGGAGGGTGTTTACCAATGGTATTACAAATGCCGATATTATTTGCCATGTTCTTTTTCTTCCCAACCTCCATCGAGTTGAGGGGACAAAGTTTCTTGTGGGCAGCTGATTTATCGACCTACGATTCCATTTTAAACTTACCATTCACCATTCCATTCTATGGCGACCATGTAAGTTTATTCTGTTTGTTGATGACAGTTACAACGATTATTTCAACCAGTTTGAGTCAATCCGCAGCAACCAGTCAAGGCATGCCGGGAATGAAAACAATGATGTATATGATGCCGGTAATGTTCTTGTTCCTGTTGAATAACTATCCTTCAGGTTTAAGTTACTATTATTTCCTGGCGAACTTAATTACAATTGGTCAAACGTATTTAATTCGTTCGTTTGTTGATGACGATAAAATAAGAGCCACTTTGCAAGCCAATAAAAAGAAACCGGTTAAAAAGTCAAATTTCCAGAAACGTTTGGAAGATATGGCAAAACAAAAAGGTGTTCAGGCTCCTAAAAAAAGAAAGTAGAAGAATATTTGTATAAAGCAAAAGCCGACAGAAAATTAATTCTGTCGGCTTTTTTATGTCTCATTATTTGTTGTTTAGACGAGCCACCCAAAAAATTTGGGCATAATTAGTTAATGATTGAGAAATCGTTAGAACAACAAACCTAAACTTATGGAAGCCATTTTGTTGTGCAGGTCTGGTTCCGATTTATAAACCTCAATAAATCCCATGTCGTAGTTCAAACCAACTTGTAATGTCTTGTCAGTAAATACCGGAAATTCGAAACCTATTTCATAGGAAAATCCGAAATCAAAATCTTTTGAATCACTTTTAAGATCGAATGAAACATCGTTGAGTTCACCTTTAGCATCGAGTAAATAACTCACATAAGGACCGATAGCAAAAAATACACGTTGGCCATTTTTGAATCCTGCTTTTTCACCTGCCGAAAATTCAGCTTTCACAGGTAAATTTAAATATTGCAGTTTGTCACTGAAGGATGCACCATCTTCATCGTAGCTGCGCCCTTTTTGAAGATATTCCAATCCGCTTTTTAGTGCAAAACCTTCAGTAAACTGGTATTTTCCTACCAATCCAATGCTCGGACTAAAGCGTACATCGCAGTTTTTGGCGAGTTCTAACAAATCCGACTGACAGCTGGCACCTGCATTTAGTTTAACACCATATTGGAGTTGTGCATTGCCGCTTGTTGCGAACGCTACGAATACTACAATTACAAGTAGTTTTCGCAACTGTTTACCCTTTTCTGAGTTTTGTTTTTGCAATTTTACAAATTGCATTTCTGTTTTCTTTAACATGATTTTACTATTTAATTGTTATGACTAATTTATATTCAAACCGACCAGTAATATAAAATAGTCGGTTTATGTCTAAATTTTTTTTTAAAGGCATATTCCAAATAAAAACATATCCAGTACATCATTTATTTTACGTTTAAACTCCACTCCCGAATCAGGGTTTTGCAGGATTGGAAGCTCAAATCCAATCATAGCGGTAAGTAAAGTATTGCCAATAAATTCTACATTCATCGACTTAAATTCTTTTTTTTCGATTCCTTCACGAAGAATGGATGCTATTACTTCAAGTTCATATTCTCTGTAGCTATTTCTTATTTTTTCAATAAAAGCGAAAGTTGCCAGAAAGTTGTCATTTAAGGCTGCATTAAGATTTCCTCTTGCGGCAAACCTATTCATCCGTAAATAAATATAAGTTCGAAGTTTGTCAGTAGCCTTCTCTGTTTTAATCAAAGCCGCATCAATCTCTGTTTTTAAGATTTCTGCTTCTTGTTCAGCAACGGCTTCAAACACTTCTTCTTTGTTTTTAAAGTAATAGTAAAGCGAACTTTTTCCTTTTCCTGCTGCAAATGCAATATCATCCATTGTTGTTTTTTTAAAGCCAAAACGACTAAACGTTGTACCTGCAGCTTCAATAATTTGTAATTTAGATTTGCTCTTTATCATATTCGACGAATTTGGTCTAAAAGTACAAGTATTTATAAATTAGGAATATGATTTTTCTCAATATTGTTATTTTAAGGTTCTGATTTAACAAATGATCAACACTCTTCTTATATATGATGGAAAAATAAAGCCGCCTAAAGAGATTTATTATTTTTATGGCCATGAAAAAATGGATTTTGCTGGCCTTAATCTTTTCCTTTATTTATTCTACTGCGCAAGAGCGTGAACTTGTTTTGTGGAATAAAAACGAGGTGTCCGTTTCTCCATGGGAAAAAGTATCACTTGAGGTGGCCGAGAAAATTCATTATTCAACTGAAAGAAACTCCGCAGATTTAAAGTATGCTGAAATCTTCTTTGAGTATGAAGTCAAAAATTGGCTGGAACTTAGCCTTGGTTTTCGCAATTCAAAACTGAACCTACAAAATGGAGATTGGCTCAATGAGAATCGCCCGATGGTAGTTCTAAATTTATCGAAAGAAATCAACAAATTTGAATTGAGCTTTTCAAACAGACTTGAATACAAGTGTTTTAAATACATAACTGATTATTTTCGCTACAGACAGGCCTTAACATTTGATTTTCCAACTCTTACAGACTGGGGAATGCAATTTTATGTTGCCGAAGAATCATTTATAAAAATGAATGGAGGAGGGACTCATTTGGCAAGGCTTTATACTGGTTTAAAGGCCATCGATCAAAAACATTTCGACATGAAATTGTATTACAGCCTACAAAAAACGAAAGTACTTAGCCAGTGGCTTACTGCTGATATTGTCGGAATAAATTTAAGTTTCTGCATTTAACATCTTTTCACATTTTCATACTTAAACCTTTTGAGCCTGTTCGTGTCAAAGCGACATTGTTTTGAATATAAAACCATATTAAATACCATAATGATGCGTAAATTAGGATTATTACTAACAATGTTGGTTTTGGGAGCTACAATATCGATGGCTCAAAATAGAGGTGGTCAAAGAAACTTTGATCCGGAAGACATGGCTAAAAGGCAGACTGAGGAATTAACAAAAGCATTAGATCTTGATAAAGCTCAGGCAAAAAAGGTGCACGATGTAGTACTTAAGACAGGGAAAGAAATGGCCGCAATGAGAAGTGAAATGCAAGGTGGAGGTGATAGAGAAGCTATGCGCGCAAAAATGACTGAAATGCGAAAGAAACAAAATGAAGAAATGAAAAAGGTTCTTTCGGAAGATCAGTTCGTAAAATATGAAAAGTATTTAGAAGAAAGACGTAAAGAGCGTGGTCAGGGAGGTCAACGCTAGATTCATAAGTTTAGTTTAGTTTAATTAGTTTTGGTATTGGGCTTGCAGTGTGCAAGCCCTTTTTTTGAT
>JBFFMG010000165.1:0-8004 GCA_041554215.1 Labilibaculum sp. | reverse complement strand
GTTTAAGGCTTTATTGATCCCAATTTTAAGATCTTCCATTGGAACATTGGCTTCCACTAATCTGTGAACAACCAAAATAATATCGTTTGGTGTCAATTGCTCAATCGCAGACTCGTGCTTTTTGATTAAGTCGGTTCCTTTTTCTCCTTTTATCAGTTGAAAACAGAAGTCGTACAAAGAATCAACTCTTGCTTGATTGTTATTTATGAATTCGGACATATTGCAAATTTTAATCATTCCAGTTTCGGGAAAAGTACAATAAAAACCTCACGAAACCAATATCAACAAAACAATATAGTCCAAAGAAATCTGAATTTGTTTGCCTTCTTTTTCTGAAGAATCTATCCAACTTCAAGACCCTGAATTTTCCGAATCGGTATTAATTTAAACGCAAATCCACTAAACCTTTACCGTAAAATGAGTCATTAAATAATCAATCACATTTCGAGCATTGTCGGGATAATTAATGTGAGTAGACTTCGTATTCCCTTCCAACCAATGTCCTATTAGTTTGATACTATATTCCTCCAGATCATCAAAAACGGGTACCCCTAATTCTTCTAACGCATAAGCATTACAAACCTGTTCAAATTGATTTTTCATCGGGATAACCGCCAATTTCTTGCCTAAATACATTGTTTCTGCCGGCGTTTCGAAGCCTGCCCCACAAAGAACCCCTTCGCAATCCTGAAGTCCTTTAATAAACTCTTCAGAATTTACAGCCCTAACACTCACATTGTTTTTTTGATACGCTTGTTTGCTGTGTTTCGAGAAAACCAGCCACTGAGTAGATGCAAATTTAGACAAGACAGAGATTATCTTCTCATCGGAAAAAGCAGGAAGATACACCACATAAAAACCCTTGTTCTGCACTTCTAATTTTCGAATTTCGCGTCGAATTATAGGGGTAAACATATTATGTCCATACTCCTTAAAATGGAAACTTAAATTTTGAGGACAGGGAGCATAATATTTAAGTATCCTTATTCCAAATAAATCAATATTATCAGGTAAAGGTGTTCTACTATTCAGCATGGCAGACTGGTGACTTAAGCCCAGACAGAAAACTTTTTTGAGTTTACATGCCCATGCTGTAATTGGCTCAAAATCACTAATTACCAAATCATAATCAGCCACTGAAAGCGAATTTATATCCTTAAAAAAACGATAGACATTAAATTTTCTGATCGTTTTCCAAATATCCACACCGCCATTTTTGCCAAAAAAGAAGCCTAAACCCTGCTTTTTAAATTTTATTGGATGACTGAATTCCAAATCGTGATGAAGACCGGAAATCAATATATCAACCTCGGCTACTTCCTGTAAAATAGGTATTAATTCGATAGCCCGGCTTAAATGACCATTGCCAGTGCCTTGTATGCCGTATAATATTTTCATTGATAAAGTATAAAATGGAAGAAAAACTCAAAGATTAAAGAATGGACTTTGGCTTTACACTATGAGGCAACAAGTTTATTTTTAGACGTAAATTCACTAAGCATTTCCTTGAAAATCTTATCGTAATCGTCCAATTTATAGATTTCCAAATCGGGAACTAGTTCTTTGGCGTTTTCATCCTCATTGTACTCATAAATACTCCATTTTCCTTGGTGATATTCCAAAGCGCTCAAACTCTCGATCCAATCGCCGGAATTAAGATATATTGTAGCTCCATCTTTATTACTCACCTCCTTAATTTCCGGATGATGAATATGTCCGCAAACCACATATTCGTACCCTTTTCGTATGGCAATATCTGCAGCAACATCTTCAAAATTATTAATATATTTCACTGCCGACTTTACGCTATTCTTTATCTTTTTAGATAAAGAAACCTTCTCTTTACCAAGCATTTTAGCGAAAAAATTAACCACTGCATTAATCAGAATTAACAGATCGTAGCCAATGGATCCTAATTTGGTGAGCCACTTAGCGTGTTGCATGGTTACATCAAATACGTCACCATGAAATATCCAAGCTCTTTTCCCATCCAGATTCAAAACGAGTTTATTTATAATGCTTAATCCACCCAGAGTAAAGCCTTCAAATTTCCGAAGCAATTCGTCGTGATTTCCAGTAACGTAATACACAGGAATCCCTTTAGATAAAAATGATGTGAAATGTTTGATGATACGCATGTGTGATTTTGGCCAAAATCGTTTACTAAATTGCCAAATATCCACAATATCACCATTGAGAATTACCTTTTTAGGCTGAATAGAATTTAAGTACTTTAACAGTTCTTCGGCTCGACACCCCATAGTTCCCAAATGAATGTCAGAAAGAACCAGAACATCGACTTCACGCTTGCTTTTAGGCATAAGTATATCCGTTTAATTTATCGGTTAAATATATTCCCCTCCTGTTAACTTATGCCCTTGCTTAGTTTATGAAATGATAAAAAGACACCGCTCTTTTGTTAAGAAATTGTTGCAAACCAAAATAATTGGGGAAAACCTGAAAATAAAATATAATGCCCTTCCCCAAGTGGGGAATGTCGGAAATCAGTTTTTGAAGGCTTTCCCCGAATGGGGAATGCGCTTACTTGGGTTATTTCATTAGTTGCTTGAAGAAGCCTGGTATACCTGTTTCAAAGGTCATCTCTTTCTTTGTGAAAGGATGTTGGATTGTTAGTGATGCGGAATGAAGTGCTAAACGCTTTACTCCTTTTCCTTTTATACCATACATTTTATCGCCTGCAACAGGATTTCCATGTTCGGAGAAATGAACACGAATCTGATTTTTACGACCAGTAAACAAGTTTATTTCGAGCATGCTAAAGAATTTCGACTCCCGGATTACTTTATAGCCAGTTTTTGCATACTTCCCCTTATTGGGATTTTGAACGGAAAATACCCTATGAATACTATTTTCCGTAAGATAAGATTCTATAATACCTTCTTTTTCGGCCAGCACCCCTTCTACAACAGCAATGTATTTTTTACTAAAACTTTGCCACTCGGTTTGCAAGAATATTTTTGCCGCTTCGGTTTTGGCAAAAACCAAGACTCCCGAAGTATCTTTGTCCAAACGATGTACAATAAACACACGATTTCGAGATCTGGGATTGCCTTTTTTTACGTAATGAGTTAAATGCTGATATGCCGTTTTCGTACGCTCTCTATCGCTTCCCATGGTTAGTAATCCACTAACTTTTTCTACCACAATAATATCCTGATCCTCGTGAAGAATAGTACAACCACTTGGTTGAAATCTTAGTTTTACTTTGTGTTTCGGTTTCTGATTCTCTTCCATTATTTCTATCTGCGAATATCGAATTACGACTATGTCTTTTTTTGATCGTGCAAAGATTGCTCTTTCATTTTATTTTATCGTTTAAATCGATCGGAATTATTACTTGGAATAATAGAAAATGTTATCGTTTCTTTTCTAAGACCAAAAAACGCCAACATGTTGCAATAAAACCATTTTATTTTGCATCCAATTTACTCAAAGGTAAGCTGAATATAAAACAACTTCCTTTCCCAACTTCACTTTCGACCCAAATTCTACCTTTGTGCATATCAATAAAATCCTTACATAGAGGCAAACCCAAGCCTGTACCTTTTTCCTGAGCGGTTCCCAAGCTAGAATAAGTTTCGCTAACCTGAAACAATTTAGAAAGATGTTCAGACGGAATTCCAATGCCATTATCACACACTTTAATAATAATCTCATCATCAGATTGATGGGCAGAAACTATGATCTCACCCTTAGGTCTGGTAAATTTGATCGCATTGGTGATCAAATTCCTTAAAACAGTCTTAATCATTTCTTTGTGCACAAAAACAGAAAAATTAGAATGTAATTCGTTTGTAATCGTTATTGACTTAGCCTGTGCTGAATCTTGAAGTAATAAAATTGTATCTGTCACCATTCTATTAAAGTCACATTGCGAAGGATTAAAAGCAATTCGTCCTGATTGCAAACGAGACCATTCCAAAAGATTAGATAGCAGATCCATAGCTCTATTTGATGAATTCTGAATAATTTCTGCATATTCTTCAATACCATCGTAATCCTTCAATTTCATTTGCTGATTTAACATTGTGCTAAAACCAATTATGCTGTTGAATGGATTAATCAAATCATGTGCAATGATGGAAAATAGTTTATCCTTTGTTGCATTTAACTTATGAAGTGAATCTTCCCTCTCCATAAGAGCTTCCTGAGATTGAATTTTCAAATGTTGAATTTTGGCCAGCCGATAAAAAATAAACATCCAACTAATCGATAAAATAATTAGAATAAATGAAGCTATATTCCATCGTTCTTTATTTTTTTCATTTAATACATCGAATGGTACAAAAGAAACAATTTTCCAATGATAATAATTTAAATTAGTCATTTTACTACTTCCGTTTGGCACTAGTATTTCAGGTATTGGATACACCGTTTTAGAGGTAAACAAACCTTGCTTCGTTTCAAATTGAGAATGATCGGATGTTGTAATACTATCCCAAACTTCACCGTATTCATTTCTAAACGTGAGATTTAACCGATCCTTGTACATGAAACCCCAATCATTATCAGCATCTTGCCCTTTAAACCAATATCCCTCAGAATTGAGAAACATTAAATGATCTTTAATTAACGGATTATTCTTATTTTCAAATTCATTAATAATATTTTGGCCATAATAATTCAATACAATAACACCTTTTTTTACATTCTGATTATCAAAAACAGGTGTTGCAAATCGTAACATAGGTTTTAATGGTTGTTCAATTTTACCATTTTCAACATTAAGATCGAGTGGAGAAATAAAAACTTCATTTCGATTCAACTTAAACGAATCGTAAAAATAATACCGATCTTTTTTGTTCTGTAATTTAGCTTCAGGAATAATTACTGGTCGCACTAAATCATAGTTGACACGAATAATCTCGATTCCTTCTTCATCAATTAAACGCACTTGATCAAAAACATCGTGGTGAAATGAAAGGTTAAGAAATTCAGCTTTTAAATCTTCAATTGTTCCTGCCTTATCATCCCAAAACTTTCTTAAATTACCACTCTCTGCCAACATCATTAAATCAGAAGTTGCAGATTTAACATCCTTTTGAATATTTTCAAGCTTAGTTGTCATAACCGCCTCAACAACTTCCTTATAAGCTTTCTTTTCAACTTCCTTATATTTGTTTAATGTAATTACAACACCTACGAATACCACTAAAAAGGCAATTACAAATACCATTAATAAATTACGCACAAAAGTGCGTATGCCTTTATTTTCATCTTTCATTAAAAGTTGCCAAACATTTTTCATATTTTATCTTCGATCCGTTTTAGGCTATGTTTTAGAGAACACAAATAAACGTGTAATGTATAATAAATGAAGTATTAACACGTCACTAAATTATTCTAATTAAAGATAGCGATTAAGGCTAAAAAAACAAGTAAACACTTCAGAAACAGTGACTTTACAAACATAAGAAACCACTCCTCCCTTAGTAATTCTCAGCTTCATTAAAGGCTACTAATTACCGAATTTCCTATATTCCCTTTTGGTATTGTTTGCTTGTGCTAGATTGAATAACATTTTTCAATTTCATCTCAGAATTATCTTTTCCGCATAGTATATTTTCAAAAAGTTGAATACATTCTGATTTAGACAGCTCGATTTTCGTTTCGGTTTCAACATTGCGAAAATCGATCATGAAAGATGAAAATACATCTGGTAACTCGCTAACTATATCTGTATTCAAAAAATTGCTCTGATTGTAGATGGTGTGATAATTTCCTTTCGATTTTTCAATTCTAAAAGTATCATGTTTCAAGTTAGTTATTACCGAAGATTTTTCACAAGCCTGTATACAAGTACTGTCAACTCTATTTTTCTCACAACCAGTTACCTGATGAAACAGGCATTGTCTGCTAGTCATGAGTACGATTGGATGATAAATACTGTAATGCAATTTAAAATTCGTCGGTTTTTTAATGTCCTTTATCTGATTTCGATTCAACTCGTTAGAGATAAATGCCCCAGAGCAATTCAAATCCTCTTGCAAAGCCAATAAACTATACGAATTTACAATATTTAGGTGCGGACCTGCAATCCAATCAATTCCCAACTGATAGGCTTCGAAGGCAATTCCTGTGTTGTTCGTAACAATCAATTTTGGTTTTAGTTCTTTCAGAAATTCAACAGCTCCGATATAATCATCCCCAATAATCACCGAAGGAAAGTAGGGAATTAGTTTTTTGTTTCGGACAAATAAATCTATATAATCAGAACATTTGTCTTTAAAACAATTGGGCAAGAGAAAATAGATATCGGCCTCAGTTTCATCAGAAAGAAACACATCATCCTCTGAGGAAATCAATACCGAAAGACTTGGTTTGTCAATTTCTATTCCCGAGTTATTTATACTAGGAAGCTGAACTGGTTCAAGAGTTTCTTTCGATCCATTTAAAAGGTAAAGAATTCTTTTCTTAAGTGAAGTGAGTTCATTAAACGAAATGTAAACACTCCCAAGTATTTCCTTCAGACTCATTTCCTGAATGAAATATTCGGTATCATTGAACGCCTTGAATCGTTTCAGAACCATTTCGTAATCCAATGCTTGAGTTCCTTTTGCCAGTAAATCACATTCTGAATGAACAACAAATGTACTCTCTGGTGTTTTTACGGATACTTTTAATGGTGAACCACACTTACCCGAAAGATTGATTTGTAAAGGAGCTTTTTCTGCACTCACCTGATTGATTTTAGACTCAACCAAAGCTTTAATGTCTTCTTTTTCCTGATATAATTTTAATTGCCCCTTCTCCACCTCATCCGCGGAAGCGTACGAATTAATTTCGGACAGGTGTTTGATGGAATGATCGCGGGGATTATCAATAAACATGTTTTTACTGATCTCTCCTTTTAGCAATGTATTCGAAAAATCACGATTAAAAACCTTGTACAAAAGGCTGTTATCATCCCCAATTTTATTCTGAGAATAAAAAGCATCCAATTGTTTTCTCCAAGCGTCGACAACTGTGTACACATAGGCATACTTCTTAATTCGACCTTCAATTTTCAGTGAATCAACACCAGCTTCGTACAATTCCTGTAGATCAAAAAATGCTGAATTGTCTTTTAAATTTAGAGGATAATCCTTCCCAGCGGCAGTTGTAATGTATTGATCGCGACAAGGTTGACTGCAACGCCCACGATTCCCCGAATTTCCACTCAAAACCGAGCTGATATAACAAATCCCTGAAAAGGAAATGCAATTGGAACCATGCACAAACACTTCGGTTAAGACATTATTCTTATGGGCAAAGGAAGTCAAATGCTTTATTTCAAAGATATTTAGCTCGCGGGATAAATTTACCCGAGTAGAAGAAAGTGTGCTTAGAAATTTAATTTGACCCGAGTTATGAGTGGTCAGCTGAGTTGAAGCATGAATATTGAATGTTTTAAAATACTTTCTTAGCAAATAAAGCATTCCTAAATCCTGCACAATTACACCATCGATACTGGTATTTACCAATTTATTCAACAAGTTAATTAGGGCAGGTATTTCGCGTTCTATTATTATGATATTGAGTGTAAGAAAAACTTCACAATTGTGGCTGTGAGCCAAATGTAAAATGCCTTGTAGATTCTCAAAACTGATATTTACAGCTCTATTTCTAGCATTAAACTGATCCAAGCCACAATATACAGCATTCGCTCCTGCAAGTATCGCAGCTTTAATGGAATCAACATCTCCACCTGGGGCTAATAGTTCAATCTTTCTTTTTGTCACAATCTTGTACTCTTTTATGAGATGCCAAAAGTAAAGATTTTTTAGCTGGGTTCTTTACATGCTATTTCGATTCAAATATTAGCGGTTTGATTTGCCTCTCTCAATTCTGACTACCCCATTTTAGAATACAGAAATTTTGCCCGATCTATATCAATAGGTTGGTTACTATCAAGCGACAAAAAATACCTCAACTGCCATTTTTGTGTTTTTTCTGCTTGCCTATTATTTGTCTTATCCCAAGGTGGATAAACTCGAAATGCTC
>JBFFMG010000164.1:0-8042 GCA_041554215.1 Labilibaculum sp. | reverse complement strand
CATAATTGGCTTCGTTTTTGGGGCTGGGTTGATTAGCCACTTTATGAAAAGCCTCCTCTAAATAATGAAATACCGAATGATTCCCAACGGCAATGTCGCGTAACAAATAAGGCGGTGTAATTAACCGAATATTTGAATTAAAATCGTTGTAAAAGTCCTCTTTTGTATAGGTAGAAGAATTAATATCCAAACCACTCGGAATAAAAAGCCAGGTTTTAATAGATAACTCATTCACCTTTAGATCTTTACGAGGCTCATACCCCAATTTAATCTCAACAGAATATTTATCATGAACTCTTACAATTTCATTTATCATACGCGCTTACAATTTGGTTTTTATACTTAAAAATATTATTACCGACAAAGATACTTATTTCCTACTTATCTTTCTTACGATAAATGCCCAATTTTAAAGGCGGAACTATGAAATCGTTTGCACCTAATCGATCTTGTTTCACTTTTGTAGTAAGCTCCATAAATCTACTTGCCCTGTTTGCCATAAAAAAAACAGCTTCCATTTTAGATTTAAAAACAGCACCGTTTTGGTTCAATCAGGAAAAGCACTAAATTCCAAAATACTTTATATGAAATGGGAAATCTTCAATCAGATTTTCCATTTTTCTCACCTAACTCCTCCCTCAACACCTCGGCCCATAATCAGTGTAATCAACTTCACGGTAGCACAAACAGTACCCAATCACCAACATCTACTATTTGTATTATCTCTAAATAAGTCTCTCCCGAAAAATTGCATTTCTCTCCTAAAAGGCAGGAAAATAAAGCACACTTAGTGTACTTTATACAACCTATTCCGCACACGTTTCCGAACATGACAGAAATCATTTTTTGATATTTCTAAAAAAGAGTTTACATTAGCGTCATATTTAGTTAGTGTTACTTTTACACTTAAATGATAAGGCAACAATCTTAATCTCATTAAACAAGATGAACTGCAGACCTCTTAACAACTACATATCTGTCGATTGTGTAATATTTGGATACAATGGACAAGAACTTCAGGTACTACTTGTTGATAGAACACTTACTAGCGACATCACAGGTGATTCCGAAATTACAGATATGACCTTAACAGGAAATCACATTTACGAAGATGAAACAATTGAACAAGCCGCTCATCGTGTTTTATTCGACCTTACAGGATTAAAGAATGTATTTCTTGATCAATTCAAAACATTTGCTCACCCCGATCGATTAAAAAAAGAAAACGACAGAAAATGGCTGCTTCATGATGGCAGAGATCCCGACAAAAGAATTGTATCAATCGGTTACTTTTCGCTTCTGGCTACACAAAGTATCACTTTAGAATGGAAAGGGCGAAATGTAAAATGGGTGTCTGTTTCGGAAGTAGGCGAACTAGCTTTCGATCACAACCAAATTCTAAACGAAGCTTTAATTGCCTTGCGCAACAAAATAAAACACGAACCAATTGGTTTCGAACTACTTCCAGAAAGATTTAGTTTAACTCAAATGCAAAATGTTTATGAAGTAATACTTGGTACCGAATTAGACAAAAGAAATTTCAGAAAAAAAATTGCTCGAATGAAATACCTCATCCTTACAGATGAGAAACAAACGGGAGTTGCTCACAAACCTGCTCGCCTTTATGTTTTCAGCAGAGAAGTTTATGAAAAAACGAAAAAGGAATTGTTTGATTTTACAGTCTAAAAAAGAAAAATGTCAGATTCATCTAAAATATCTCTTAAAGAAAAATTGGGTTACGCTCTTGGCGATGGTGCTGCAAATATAGCATGGAGAGGTGTTGCCACTTTTTTATTCATATTCTATACTGATGTTTTTGGTATAGATCCAGCTGCTGTTGGTTTACTCATGTTAGTTGCTCGTTTTTCTGATGGAATTAGTGATGTTTTAATGGGAGTTGCCGGCGATCGCACAAATACCAAGTATGGCAAATTTCGACCTTGGATATTGTTTACCGCTATTCCTCTAGGTGTAATTCTTTCCTTACTTTTCACAGCTCCAAACTTAGGTCCTACAGGCAAAATTATATATGCCTACACCACTTACATTATTTTCACCTTAGTATATACAGCCAACAATATTCCTTACGGAGCATTAATGGCTGTTATGACTGGTGACGATAAGGAAAGAACAAGTATCGGATCGTACAGAATGGTTGGTGCTTTTGCAGGTGGAATGCTCGTACAAGGAGCCCTACTGTTTTTAGTTGCACATTTCGGAAACATCAATCCAACTATCAGTGTTAACGAATTATCTGCGGATAAATTTCAAGTAACTGTATCGGCTCCATCCGAAGTAGAAAATGTAAACATCAAAACAAAAGACGGTATTGCCAATTTTATTTGGGACGATAACAAAACAGATTTAGATACTCCTACAACAGGAAAGAGCTTCTCTATGGAAGCAAACAAAACTTATTCATTTATTGTTACAGGAGAACAAAATCTAAGCAATGAAAAAATTGTAATTATCGACCAAAAAAGTGGATATAGTTATTCTATTTATGTGATGTCGGCCTTTCTAGTCCTTTTCATGTTTATCACTTTCTTGACTACAAAAGAAAGAATACAACCACCTAAAGAACAAAAAAGCGATCTTTGGAGAGACTTGAAAGATTTAATCCGAAACAAACCTTGGGTAGTCTTACTTACAATCGGATTGCTATTTAGCATTTACAATTCAATTAAACAGGGAATCGTTGTAATTTACTTTACCCATTACTTAAACAATCAGATTTTAGCCGCTTCTTTTATGGTAGCGCTCATGTTTGCTTCTATTGCCGGCGCAATGATTACTGCTCCATTAAGTAAAAAATTAGGAAAGAAAAAACTGTTCATCTATGCACTTATTTTCTCAGGAACAGTAAATGCATCCATCATATTTTGTGGTCCAGGCGATATAAGTGCAATCTTTATTTTGGGTATTGTATCAGAATTTGCTGCTGCGATATTCCCAACCTTATTCTTTGCCATGCTTGGCGATGCTGCAGACTATTCTGAATTTAAAAATGGCCGTAGAGCAACAGGACTTATTTATTCTGCAGGATCATTTGCTACCAAGTTTGGTGGTGGTGTAGCAGGAGCTATAATCGGTTTTATTTTAGCAGCATTTCATTACAACGGACAAGATCATTTGGCTATACAAGGAGCAATTCCAGGTATAACAATGTTGATGAGTTGGGTACCGGCAATCATTGCCATTTTAGGTGCGATTTTTATGACAATATATCCATTGAACCAGACAAAAATGAATGAAATAACTCTGGAACTTGCAAGCAGAAGAATAAAAGAAAAAAACTAAAACAGATAAGTATAATTAGGTACTAACAACACCTAAAAAACAAACAATTTAATATTAGTATTATGAAGTACGGTTTCTTTGATGATGCCAACAGGGAGTATGTTATTACCTCACCAAAAACTCCTTTTCCATGGATTAATTACCTTGGGAATAAAGATTTTTTTGGGTTAATATCAAACACAGCGGGAGGATATACTTTTTATAAAGATGCGAAGTTTCGAAGATTAACGAGATATCGATACAATAACGTTCCTGTAGATATGGGCGGACGTTATTACTATATAAAAGATGAGGAGTGCACATGGAATCCAGGTTTTAAACCAACTCAAACAGAACTAGATAAATACGAATGCCGTCACGGTCTTAGTTATACTCGTTTTTTAAGTAGCAAGAATGGACTTTCTTCAAATTTACTTTGCTTCATCCCACTTGACTATATGGGCGAAGTACATCTTTTGAAACTGAAAAACGAAACCGACAAAGCAAAAAAAGTAAAACTATTCTCATTTGCTGAATGGTGTTTATGGAATGCCGAAGATGACATGACCAACTTTCAACGCAACCTGTCAACAGGTGAAGTGGAAGTAGAAGGTTCTGCTCTTTATCACAAAACAGAATACAAGGAACGTAGAAATCATTACGCATTCTTTTCAGTAAATTCTTCTATTGATGGTTTTGATACCGATCGAGAAAGCTTTATTGGTATGCACAACGGGTTCGACAAACCTCAGGCAATTGAAAATGGCAAAGCCAGCAACAGCATTGCTCACGGATGGTCGCCAGTTGCATCACATTACATCGAAGTTGAATTGCAACCAGGTGAAGAGAAGGAATTTGTCTTCATTTTAGGATATGTAGAAAACAACGACGAAGAAAAATGGAGCTCAAAAGGAGTTATTAACAAGGCGAAAGCCAAAGCTATGATGACTCAATTTGACACTACCGAAAAAGTAAATACTGCTTTCGCAGATTTAGAAAGTTATTGGTCTAAACTACTGGATAAATTCAATTTAGAAAGTAAAGAGACTGAACTAAACAGAATGGTTAGTATCTGGAATCAATACCAATGCATGGTCACCTTTAACATGTCGAGAAGTGCAAGTTTCTTCGAAAGTGGAATTGGTCGAGGCATGGGATTTCGTGATTCCAATCAGGATATCATTGGTTTCGTTCATCAGATACCTGCAGAAGCACGACAGCGAATTTTAGATATAGCAGCCACTCAATTCGAAGATGGCGGATGTTATCATCAATATCAACCCTTAACAAAAATGGGTAACCATGCTTTAGGTGGTGATTTTAATGATGATCCGTTGTGGTTAATCTTATCGGTAACATGCTACATCAAAGAAACAGGTGATTTCAGCATTCTTGATGAAATGGTTCCTTTTGATAATAATGAGTCGAAAGCGCAATCTTTATTCCATCATTTAAAAGTATCTTTCAATCATGTTGTCAACAATTTAGGACCTCATCAATTGCCTTTAATCGGTCGCGCCGATTGGAATGATTGCTTGAACCTCAACTGCTTCTCAACAAATCCAAACGAGTCGTTCCAAACAACCGGAAACAAAAAAGGAAGAACTGCTGAATCTGTAATGATTGCAGGATTGTTCGTAGTTTATGGGAAAGAATTCATAAAACTTTGCAATCGAATTGGCAATACCGAGGAGGCCGACAAAGCCACCAAGCATGTTGAGGCAATGACTCAAACAATTAAAGATCATGCCTGGGATGGAGAATGGTTCTTGAGAGCATATGATTATTACGGCAAAAAAGTAGGTTCGGAAGAAAACGAAGAAGGTAAAATATTCATTGAATCTCAAGGCTGGTGTACTATGGCTGAAATTGGCCGTGAGGAAGGCTTAATGGAAAAAGCTCTTGACAGTGTAAAGGAACGTTTGGATACTCCATTTGGAATTGTTTTGAACAATCCGGCCTTTACCGATTATAAAATTGAGTACGGTGAAATCTCAACTTATCCTGCCGGATACAAAGAAAACGCAGGTATTTTCTGCCACAACAATCCGTGGATAATCATTGGGGAAGCAATTTTGGGAAGAGGTGATCAGGCATGGGAATATTTCCGTAAAATCTGTCCTTCCTACCTCGAAGAAATCAGTGAATTACACAAAGTTGAACCCTACGTGTACTGCCAAATGGTAGCCGGAAAAGATGCATTTAAACCAGGAGAAGGAAAAAACAGCTGGCTGACCGGAACTGCATCGTGGAATTTCTATGCAATCTCTCAATACATCTTAGGCATTCAACCAGATTACGATGGATTAAGAATTGATCCTTGTATTCCTAAAGAATGGAAAGAATATACCGTAACCCGTGAATTTAGGAATGCCACTTACGAAATCAACATCCTAAATCCTATGGGCAAAAATAAGGGTGTAAAATCTATGGTAATTGATGATAAACCAATTGAAGGAAACATTATTCCACTAATTAAATCAGGTACACAAAAAGTGACAGTTATTATCGGATAATTATACAACGAGATGAAGATGAAGATCATGAACTATAAAATATACACATACCTGCTTTCTGTTTTGTTTATGGCATTAGCTTGTACCCAAAAAATGGATGAGCCTGTTCCTGCAAACGAACAATTCATCCTTGCCAATCAAGTTGGATACGAGAATAATGCTCCAAAACAAGCAATCATTCGAGTAAATGCTGATCTATTCATTATTAAGAACAGCATTGGCAAGACCATTCTTGAAAAAGAAGCAGAACCTAAAAAATATTGCTCATTTTCTGGCGATACGGTTCAAACTATTGATTTTTCAGAATTGACAAGCACTGGAGAATATTATATCGTTATTAATGACAGCATCATCTCTAATAAAATTGTGATTACAGAAAGACCTTATACCGAGCTTGTTAAAAGTTCACTAAAGTCTTTCTATCTAAATCGCTCAGGAATGGAAATTGACAGTTTGTTTGGAGGAATTTGGGCTCGTTCAGCAGGACATCCTGATACAATTGTTTATTTTCACTCTTCAGCGGCTGATAAAAATCATCCTGAAAATAGCACGATCTCATCACCAAAAGGTTGGTACGATGCTGGAGATTATAACAAATACATCGTTAACAGTAGCATCTCAACTTACACTTTGCTTTTTGCATACAATTCCTTTACCAATTATTTCAATGAATTGAACCTGAATATCCCAGAATCAAATAACGAAGTTCCTGATATTTTAGACGAAGCATTGTATAATTTACGATGGATGATGACCATGCAAGACCCTATAGATGGAGGTGTTTATCACAAATTAACCACCAAAAACTTCGAAGGTTTTGTAATGCCACAGGAGGCAACAAACAAGAGATATTTAGTTCAAAAAAGTACGGCCGCAACATTAGATTTTGCTGCAACCATGGCTTATGCTTCTCGTCTTTTTACTGATTTTAATTCAAGTTTACCCGGACTAGCCGATTCGTGTTTACTTCAATCAGAAAAAGCTTGGAATTGGGCAATCAAAAACCCCAACATATTGTACGAGCAAGCAATAGATATTAGCACAGGAGCCTACGACGATACAAATTTAAGTGATGAATGGTATTGGGCAGCATCAGAGCTATATTTAGCCACAAACGACAATGCTTATTCTGAACCTATCTCAAGTAACAAACTTGACATTAACACTCCTGGATGGCAAACTGTAAACTCCTTAGGTGCCATTACATTGCTAACATCTAATAAAAAAGAGGAATACAACGCATTAGAAAAAGAATTCCTAAAATACATCGATCAACTAATTGAAATTGAAAACAAATCTCCTTATCGAATTGCGATCAGCAAATATGAGTGGGGAAGCAACTCTGATTTTGCAAATCAGGGAATGTTAAAATTACTTGCATACCAAATAACAAAGAATTCCAAATACCTGAACTCAGCAAGAGAAAGTTTAGATTATTTGCTTGGCCGAAATGCAACTACTTATTGCTTTGTGACAGGATTTGGTTCTTTGAGTCCAATGAATATTCACCATCGACCTTCAGCTGCCGATTCTGTTCAAGAACCAGTACCTGGCTTTTTGGTTGGCGGTCCTAATTTAATCGTGCCTAACGATTGTGGTTCTGATATTATTAGATCTACATACCCTGCTAAATCCTATACCGATGAGCAATGCAGTTATTCAACAAACGAAATTGCCATCAATTGGAATGCTCCACTTGTTTATTTAACCTCAGGAATCGACGCTTATGGAAAAGGAAGTAAGAAAGAATAAAAAAAAATCGTCGGAAAGAGTAGTTGGTCCTCTCCTTCCGACAAATAATTCATTTTATTAATACGCTAATGAATCGGGGCAAATTTATGAAAAAAAACGGGAATTTCAGAACTCTAATTAGGTGCTAAACAATAATAAAATAGCTGTTCAGAAAACAGAATATAACATTTGCCTATTTTCGGAAACAATGCAAATCTAATTTAAAAGACATGAAAAAATAATTTCAACAAAGGCAAAACAAATTATTCTAAAATCGAAAAATACAGTTGTCAGTGATAACACTCAACATATATATCGAACATTAGAAATTGAAGCCTATAAAAAAAATCGAATGTGCCACACATAGAAAAGATATAACATTTTTATTATAAGGATTTTAACGCTCCAATTGCACCTGTATGATGTATTAATGATGTATTGCACATTTAAACATGTTGAGTTTTTGATGTAATGGAATAACACAAATAAAATGTTAAAAAAACGTAAATTAACTTT
>JBFFMG010000163.1:0-8068 GCA_041554215.1 Labilibaculum sp. | reverse complement strand
TTTTTTGAAAATGATAATCTGAAAGAGATTCAGTAATGAAAACAGGCAGGTATGGCTTTCCTGTTATTACCGAAGTGTCTATATAATCAAATACGAACTGAAATTGTCGCATAATTTTTTTATTCTTAAAATTATCTTTGATGTTGTTTAAATCCATTTCCATTTTTGTGTATGATTCATATTGATATGAATCAAATCGAGAGGGATTATTGGCATCTTTCTTCGCGATAATTTTTCGAAGAAGTGCATGGGCTGGGTTTTCACCAGGAGTAATTATAATTTCGGCTAAATCAAAAGTTTCAGATTTCAATTCAACATTAATAGTCTGAAAGTTTGTCTTTTGTATTTTAAAAGCTTGTTCCTTGTACCCAACAAAAGAAATGTGTAAAGAGTCTGAAGGAGTTCTTGTTTCTAGAAAATACTGACCATCAAAATCTGAAGTGGTACCAATGGTTGTTCCTTTGTAGGCAATATTTACAAATGGAAGAGGTTCTTTTGTTTCCGAATCAATAATTCTGCCTCTTACTTTGGTGGATTGCGCTAAAGTTGAATGACCAATACCTGAAAATACAAGAAAGGCAAGTAATAAAAATCCTTTTTTTAAAATCTGCATAATAAATAGGCGATAGTATCAGCCTGGATTAAAAATGTAATCCAAACTTTAGTTATGTGAAAATACAAATAATTCGTGTATAAGTTTACTCCAAATTAGCTTGTTGATTTTTTTGAACTCGTTTAGAGATTTTAATACCAATTTCGTAAAGCAGCATCAGTGGTAAGCAAACCAATACCTGACTGAAAATATCAGGTGGTGTGATGATTGCAGAAAGAATCAGAATTAAAACTACCGAATGTTTTCTGTATTTTTTCAAAAACTCAGGGGATACCAAACCTATTTTGCTTAAAAAGAAAATAAGGACAGGAAGTTCAAAAATGACTCCACTTGCCAAAACAATTGAAGTGATAGATGAAATGTAGGATGTTAGGTTGATTTGATTCATAACCTGTTCACTTACACTGTATGATCCAAGAAAATGAACAGATAGTGGGGTGATTAGGTAGTAGCCAAAAAGAACTCCAAGTGCAAACAAAAATGAGGTGTAAAAAATAGATCCTCGTGCGTGTTTCTTTTCGTTATCGTATAATGCTGGTTTTAGAAAACTCCAAAACTCATAAAAGATATATGGGAAGCTGGCAATTAATCCAATTACAAGAGAAACACTTATGTGTGTTGCAAATTGCCCAGCCATGTTGATGTTTATTACTTGGAATGGGTGAATATTTATTTTTAATGATTCAATTCCTATGTATTCAGAAAATCTGAAAAACATTCTGTTTGTAAAAAAATCGGGGTTTTTAGGTGCAAGGATAAGAACATTAAATATAAAGTCGTAAAAGATAAAAGCGACTATGGCAAAAACCATTATTGCAATAACGGATCGCATTAAATGCCATCTTAATTCTTCTAGATGTTCAAGAAAACTCATTTGGTTTTCTTCTTGCACTGCTTCTTTTTCTGACATGTATATTAATTTTCTAATTCTGCCAAGTTAAACAATTCCTTCTTTTAAGATATCATGCAGATGAATCATACCTACATATTTTTTATCTTGGACAACCGCAAGTTGAGTGATGTTGTTATCTTCCATTAGTTGAAAAGCGTTAATGGCCAAAGAGTCGGGGTCGATAGTTTTTGGTTTTGACGACATGATATCACGAGCAATTAATTTGCTAACGTCCTCATTTTGTTCCAACATTCTACGAAGATCCCCATCGGTAATTATTCCAATTAGTTCATCCGCTTTATTTACTACGGCAGTTGCGCCCATTCTTTTTGAAGATATTTCAAGGATAATTGGACGAATACTTTCTTCTTCTGATACTTTTGGAGGTAATTCTTTTCCGTAAAGATCATTTACTCTTAAGTAAAGCTTTTTTCCAAGTGCTCCTCCTGGATGGTATTTTGCAAAATCCTGACTGGTAAATTGTCGGCATTCTAGCAATGAAACAGCCAAAGCATCACCAAGAACTAATTGTGCGGTAGTTGAATTTGTTGGAGCCAAGTTGTTTGGGTCAGCTTCTTTTTCTACAACAGCTTTTAAAACATAGTCCGATTCTTTAGCAAGAAAAGAATCCAATCCGGAAACCATTCCAATAAGCTTATTTCCCATGTTTTTGATGAGTGGTACTAAAACTTTGATTTCTGGAGTGCTGCCGCTTTTTGATATGCAAATTATAATGTCGTTTTGGCCAATCATCCCTAAATCTCCGTGAATGGCATCCGCAGCATGCATGAACAGTGCAGGAGTGCCTGTTGAATTTAATGTGGCGACTATTTTATTTGCAATATTAGCACTCTTTCCAATCCCAGTTATTACTACTCTGCCTTTGCTTTTTAGGATTAATTCAACTGTATTGACAAAATCTCCGTCAATGTACTTTTTTAGCTGACCAATGGTTTTTTCTTCTTCTGCAATTGTTTTTATTGCAATTTGCTTGATATCGTATGTATGCTTCAAATCTATTGTGTTTTATTGTGTTTGCAAAGCTAGTTAAACTCAAATAAACGAATCTTATTTTTCAGTTAAAATCTGTTAAATGCTAATTCCGTTTTGAATTGTACAAGTGTTTATCTAAATTTAAAATACAAAAGTATCGAAATTTGTAATACGGGAATGAATGGTGATGTGAAAAATGCCATTTAAAAATTTTAGGTTGCTAAGTAAAATGTTAATTTAGCCGACCGCATATATTTTTGGGAAAAGCATATCAATTTTAAGCATGGGAAAGAACTTTGAATTATCAACTAATTTAAAGAAGTATTTTGGATTCGAAAATTTTAAGGGAAATCAAGAACCAGTAATTCAAAATATCTTAAGTGGTAACGACACGTTTGTGTTGATGCCCACAGGTGGGGGAAAGTCATTGTGTTATCAATTGCCTTCGCTAATGCTGGAGGGTACAGCAATTGTAATATCCCCATTGATCGCTCTGATGAAGAATCAGGTTGATGCAATGAGAAATTTTGGAGAGGATGATGGTGTAGCTCATTTTTTGAATTCGTCGTTGTCTAAATCAGCTACTCTAAAGGTGAAGGAAGATGTTCTGGAAGGAAGAACTAAACTTTTATATGTTGCTCCGGAATCGTTAACAAAGGAAAGTAACATAGAATTTCTGAAACAGATTAAAATTTCTTTTTATGCTGTTGATGAGGCTCATTGTATTTCCGAGTGGGGACATGATTTTAGACCAGAGTATAGGAAAATTCGCTCAATTGTTGGTGAAATTGGAAAAGCTCCAATTATCGCTCTTACTGCGACTGCAACTCCTAAAGTACAGCACGACATTCAAAAGAATTTGGGAATGTTGGATGCTTTGGTTTTTAAATCATCGTTTAACCGACCAAACCTCTACTACGAAGTACTTCCAAAAGTAAATGCTACTAAAGAGATTATTAAGTTTATCCGGGCAAATACAGGTAAATCAGGAATTATTTATTGTTTGAGCCGTAAAAAAGTTGAGGAGTTGGCAGAAACTCTTCTAGTGAATGGTATTAAGGCTGTCGCATATCATGCAGGAATGGATTCTTCAACTAGATCTGGCAATCAGGATAAATTTCTGATGGAAGATGTGGATGTTGTTGTTGCAACCATTGCTTTTGGAATGGGGATCGATAAGCCAGACGTTCGATTTGTAATTCATTACGATATCCCAAAGAGTTTGGAGGGGTATTATCAAGAGACCGGAAGGGCTGGTCGTGATGGCGGAGAGGGAAGATGTCTGACTTTTTACAGTTACAAGGATATTCAGAAGCTTGAAAAGT
The DNA here is from genome assembly GCA_041554215.1 of Labilibaculum sp. Lineage (GTDB taxonomy): Bacteria > Bacteroidota > Bacteroidia > Bacteroidales > Marinifilaceae > Labilibaculum. The sequence goes on along the minus strand of JBFFMG010000163.1, from coordinate 4,245 downwards.
TCATGCAAGGCAAACCGGTTGCAGAGCAGGAAATTGGAAGACAGCTTTTGTTAGAAACTGTTTCGTTTGCAGAATCGGCCATTTGTCGTCGAACTATTTTGCTCCATTATTTCGGAGAAAAAGTTGAAGCTGGGAATTGTGGAAGCTGTGATAATTGCCTGCATCCCAAAAAAGAATTTCAGGGGGAAGAATTCGTAATTAAAGCACTGAAATTAGTAGAGCTCGTTAAAGAGCGGTTTAAAATAGATCATTTAGTTAATATAATTACAGGCGAATTAAACTCTTCTATTAAATCATATAAACATGACGAATTGGAAATGTTTGGTTGTGGAAAAGATCACGATCAGCATTTTTGGAATATGGTTTATCGAAGAGCATTGGTTCATTCTTTAATTGAAAAAGATATTGAGCAGTATGGTGTAATTAAACTCAAACCTGAAGGGTATGAGTTTTTGAAAGCACCTACGCCATTTATGCTTACCGACGATCATGACTTTGAAGGGGTTGATTTGGAGGCTACAAAAGCTGCAGGTACGGCTGTTGTTGATGCGGCTTTATTGACAATGTTGAAAGATTTAAGACGGCAGGTTGCTAAGAAAAAAGAGGTGCCTCCTTATGTTGTGTTTCAAGATCCATCACTTGAGGAAATGGCAATTAATTATCCGGTAAGTATTGAGGAATTGTCACATATTCAAGGGGTGGGAGCAGGTAAGGCAAATCGATTTGGTAAAGAATTTATTAGCCTAATTAGCGAGCATGTTAAAGAGAATGATATTGAAAGGCCACAAGATATGGTAGTTCGCTCGGTGGTTGATAAGTCTAAATTTAAGGTTTATATTATTCAGAGTGTTGACCGAAAAATGGATTTGGAAGATATTGCCGAAGCTAAAGGGATGGAGTTTACCGATTTGCTTAGTGAAATGGAGGCCATTGTGTATTCTGGAACTAAGCTAAGTTTGAATTATTATGTAGATGAAGCTATTGATGAGGATCGGCAGGAAGAAATTTTGGAATACTTTGATGAAGCTGAGACGGATAGTATAGAAGATGCTCTTAATGAATTGGGAGAAGAGGATTTTACAGAAGATGATATTCGATTAATGCGGATAGTGTATCATTCTGAAAATGGATTGTAAATTATTTTGTAATATATGGGAAAGGCTGTTCAAATTGAACAGCCTCTTTTTTTTATTTTATTATTTCGGTTCGTTTAAACTCTTTCGTTTCGTCAAACAATTTCCGGTAAGTATGGTGTGTTTTGTAAATTTTAGCCCCAATATGTTCCATTAAATGACTCATTCTTGGATTGAAATCGCCAATCCAATTCATTTCTAAATGTAAAAATGGAAATTTGGAGTCAAATCCAGAACGGGAAAATTCATAAATCATAGCCGCTTCAATGCCACGCTTTTGGAATTCCGGAACTACACCAAATATTAAGCCAATAGCATTTTTATTTTTCTGTATGTGCTTATAGTATAGGAATCTTAGTTTTGCATAAAGATTCATTTTGCCATTTATGTGTTGCAGAAGTTCATTAAGGTCAGGAAGCATAATGAAAAATCCAATGGGTTCCTTTTTGTAATAGGCAAACCACATTAGCTTTTCATGCATAATTGGTTTCAAAGTATCAAAGAGGTCTTGGGTTTGGCGTTCAGAAATTCCCTCGATGCCGGGAATCTCTTTTACCCAGGCTTCATTGTAGATATATACAAAATCCTTTATTAGATTTTCTGAATCGTTCTTATTAAAGTGAATTACTTTGTAGTCGCTACTGTTTAAAAGTCTGTCTGCTTTCCATTTAATGATTTCACTTAGGCTGTCAAGTGAGAATCGTGTACGATAAGTGTATTGTTTAAAGTAAATTTGGAAGCCGTAAGCTTCGAAAAAATCCTGGTAGTATTCAAAATGATAAGGCATACAATAAACAGGTTTATGATCTCCTTCTACATGAAGTCCCCACCATTGATGTCTTTCTCCAAAATTAATTGGACCGTCCATGGCCTCAATTTGCCTGTCTTGCAGCCAGTTTTTGCAAGTATTAAATAAAAAGAAGGCTGCATCTCTATTGTTAATACACTCGAAGAAACCTATGCCTCCAGTAGCTTGCTCACTTATATTTTTTGTCTTGTAGTCAATAAAAGCGGCAATTCGGCCAATGGTTTTTTTGTTTTGATCCTGAAGAATCCATCGAGTGCATTCACCATGAGTAAACATTTTATTTTTTTTAGCATCAAAAACTTTTTCGATATCAGAATCTAAAGGTCGAACCCAGTTCTTTTCGTTCCTGTAGAGTTTTACCGGTAATTCAATAAATTCTTTTACTGAATGAGGATCACTAACTTCAATTAATGTAAATTCGATACTCATCTCAAATTTTCGACTTTATTAGTTTGGTTTGCTTTCTGTTCGCTATTGGTAATGCAATTACCGATAAGGAACCAAGAATAATGATCATTGCTGTTTGTGCCCCGTGTACAACAAGAGCAAAGCTTTTCGACATGTTTTCAATGTTGGCAACTTCGGGTAAGTAAATTAGAAGGGTGCCAATCACCATAAAATGCCAAGCGCCAATTCCACCTTGTACGGGTGCAACCATTCCTAAGCTGCCCATAACAAAAACAGTTAGTCCGGCAATCGCAGGAAGATTAGATGTAAATCCAAAACTGAAGAAGCAGATATAGGTCATCAGATAGTACATGACCCAAATGAATACGGTATGAAAAACAAAATACCATTTGTTATCAAGTTCTTTTATGGCACGAAAACCATCCATGAAATTAGACAAGGTTTGGTCAATCTTTTTAAACAAAATAGTGTTTTCAAATTTCTTTCGAAGAATCCATATTAATAAAGATATTGCCCCTATAACATATAGTGTATTGGCAGAGGCAAATATGTTAGAAAGTTTTGCGCTAACTTCCGGATTGTTTGAAAAGAAATGAGATATCACAGAAAACTGTGTTGATAGTGCAATTAATAAAAAGATGATGAGCATGATGATATCTAGAACTCTTTCCAGAACCACAGTTCCAACTAATTTCGAAAAAGAAATGTTTTCGTATTTACTGATTAATCCACATCTCGAAATCTCACCCATTCTTGGAAGAGCAAGATTGGCAAAATAGCCAACCATAACAGCTAAAAAAGTATTTATGGTTCGCGGTTTTTTTCCTAGTGATTCTATTAGCATATTCCAGCGTATGGTTCTGCTAATGTGGCTTAAAAGCCCAAAGAATAAGGATAGGAAAATCCAGTAGTAATTAACCTCATTTTTTAAAGTGAAGAGAAGTTCATTCGTATTTTGGCCACGATAAACGTACCAGAATAAAAAGGAGCTAATCGAGAAAAAGATTAAAAATTTAATGATATTGATTAGATTTTTTTTCAATTTTTCATGATTTTAGAGTTTGTGTTTTATACAAATACAAACTTAGGTTAAATTTTTCGGCAAGGATAAGCAATGATTCAAGTATTAAGTCCTAAATTTGCCGTGCAGTAAATAAAGCTACAAAAATAAGTAAATGTTTGAAATCTCCTTTGAAAAGCTACTGTTTTTAATTTTTGTTAATTTGAAGTGCTAGTATAAAAGGGATTAATTGGAAGGATATGGGATACGTTCGGGCGAAAAAAAATTTAGGACAGCATTTTTTAAAAGATCTAAATATTGCCAAAAAAATTGTGGCAGGCATGAGAGCTGAAGGTGTTTCGAAAGTGCTCGAAATTGGTCCTGGCATGGGAGTTTTAACGCAATATTTGCTTAAGGAAGAGGCGTATGAAACTCATGTTGTTGAAATAGATAGAGAATCTGTAGCTTATTTAAAAGAGAATTTTCCTGAATTAGCTGATCGGATAATTGAACATGATTTTCTAAAATATGATTTGTCTAAATTATTTTCAGAACCTTTTGCAATAATTGGGAATTTTCCATATAATATTTCTTCTCAAATTTTTTTTAAGGTTTTAGATCACAGAGATCAAATACCAGAGGTTGTAGGAATGATTCAGAAAGAAGTTGCTGAAAGGATGGCTGCAGTTCCAGGAAATAAAACATATGGTATATTAAGTGTGCTTATGCAGGCTTTTTATGATATAGAATATTTGTTTACTGTAAGTGAAACAGTATTCGATCCACCTCCGAAAGTTAAATCTGGGGTGATCCGTATGGTAAGGAATACCACCGACAGGTTGGCATGTGATGAGAAATTATTTTTCCGAGTCGTTAAATCCGGATTCAATCAACGC
>JBFFMG010000162.1:0-8099 GCA_041554215.1 Labilibaculum sp. | reverse complement strand
TCGTGAATACTTCGGTTAATGATTTAATTAAAATGCTTCTTCCGATATACCGACAAAATCTTTCTCATGATGATGTATTAGCAATGATTGCCTTTTACGAATCGGTTGCAGGAAAAAGAATCGCTCAAAAATTACCAAAAATAACAACAGAAAGTATGCAAGCAGGCATGTCTTGGGGACAAGCTATTGGTGCAAAAATTAGAGCCGATATTGAAAGTAAAGGCTTTAAAATCAGATTACCTTTCACACCATAGTTTATATGTACATTTAAACAAATGGCATTAAAACAAAGGGTAAACCTGAATTAAATCATTTCTTAAACAACAGATTATTAGTATTTTTTGGGGTTACTAAAAACTAACCCTATGAATAGTACATTCACACCCAACAACAACTATCACCTAACCAAAAAGCAAATTGGCTATGTTCCCCGTAAGCAAGCTAAGGAGGAAGATTATCGTAGAATTGGTTTCATGTCCGGACTTGAAGTTCATCAACAGCTTGCAACAAAAGAAAAATTATTTTGCCACTGCCCTTGTGGTGTTTTTCATAAAAATGGAGCTTACGATGCAGAGGTTATAAGACATATGCGTCCTGCCATGAGTGAACTTGGTGGATATGATGGAACTGCCTTAATGGAATTTAAAACTCGTAAAAACATCATTTATCGTATCAATAACGAAACGGCTTGCACTTACGAAGTTGATGATACGCCTCCCTTTAGAATTAACCAGGAAGCTCTGGGAATCGCCCTTCGAATTTCACTTTTATGCAAACTCAACATCGTAGGTGAAGTACACATTACTCGTAAACAATATTTAGATGGAAGTATCCCAACAGGATTTCAGCGAACTGCAATTTTAGGTGTGAATGGTGAAATTCAACTAAGTAATAAAAAAGTAAATCTTATACAACTAAGCATAGAAGAAGATTCGTGCCGTGAAATATCAGATATAGGACATGAAAGATATTACAAGACCGACCGACTTGGTACACCGCTTATTGAAACGGTTACCGCCCCAGAGTTAAATACTCCTGATGAATTGCGTGAGGCTGCAGAATACATTCGATTTTTGAATAGAAGTACCGGATTAGTTCGCACAGGAATGGGCGCAGGTCGCGAAGATGTAAATGTTAGCTGTAAAGGTGGAGCAAGAGTGGAAATAAAAGGTGTTGCACACAACAAATGGATTCTCGAATTATCACATAACGAAGCGTTTAGACAATGGGCATTACTAAATATCAAACAACTTTTAAACGAACGAATACAGAAAGAAAACTGGAATATAACAACGCAATATCTTGACTATCACGATTATAAATTCACATATTCACCTTTAGATAAGTGCAAAGAAAAAGGACATCAAATTATTGCCATTAATCTACCAGAATTTAAAGGTTTACTATCACACTTTACTCAACCCAATCAAAATTTTGCTGATGAAATTGCCCAACGACTAAAAGTAATTGCCTGCATCGAACATCCCAATTTAATTCATTCAGAGCAGGAAGAAGAATTATTATCAAAACTAGATTTTGATCGAATTCGAATAAAATTAGAAGCCAAACCAAATGATGCCCAATTAATTATTTGGGGAGATAAAGAAGATATTCCTACAGCACTTGAAACCATCGAAGAACGTTGTAAAATGGTTTTTGATGGTGTGCCTAACGAAACGCGAAAATCATTTTCCGATGGAACAACTATTTTTGAAAGAGTTCTTCCGGGTGCAGATCGAATGTATCCCGACACCGACTCAGCACCAATTCCTTTATCGGATGAGTACATTAATGAACTTGGAAAAGATTTACCAAATGATATTTTTGAGCGAATAAACCAATTGAACAAATGGGGAGTACCAAAAGACTCACATCATTTCATTCTCAGTAAAGACTTATATCCAGTCATTAAGGAAATTACAGACAGATTTAAATTCAATCCAAAAAGCACGGCTATATTTTTTGGCCAGACTTATAAAAATATCATTGGAAAACACAATGTCCATCCAGAATTCAATTATCGAAAGTTGATTGGATTATTCAAATTTATACATGATCAGGCATTGCATCCAAATATAGCCAGATATTTACTACCCATTCTCTATCAAAATCCAAGTATGGATTTTGTATCCATGCTAATCAGTCTAAAATTCAAGAAAAGAAGCTTAGACGAACTAATTGCTCCTATCGATTTTCTGGAAGAAAAATTCAAAGACCTACACCCATCGGAGGATAGTGATAATGCCGCACATTGGATTATGGGTCAACTGCATCGTCAAGCAATTGGAAATATTGAATTAAGAGAATTAAGAGTAAACATCGACAAAAGACTTAAGTAATGGAAGATATTTTTCAAGGATATAAAGGGATGGCTCTTGAGACCCTCAAAAAATACAATGTCCGGGTTTGGGGTAAAACGCATATTATTACTACCCGTGGCGAATTTGATGGTACAATTTTACCTCGAGCCGAAAATGATGATGATCAACACATTGTGCTTAAAATAATCACTGGTTACAACATAGGAATAAATGTTACAACCATAAAAGATATGAAGGAAACTGGCTATAAAAAGGCCAATTATAAAGTTCCCGAAAAAGAATTTCCTTACACAGATGGGCAACCAGCAGTAAAGCTATTTGGTACAGGAGGAACAATCGCATCGCGCTTAGATTATAGAACAGGAGCCGTTATCCCAGCTTTCTCGCCAGGAGAACTTTACGGATCAGTTCCTGAATTAGCAGACATTTGCAACCTTGCAACAGAGAAAGTTTTTGCTGTTTTTAGTGAAAATATGGGTCCCAAACAATATATTTCTTTAGCCATCGCAATTGGTAAAGAAATTGAAAATGGAATTGATGGAATAATTATCGCTCACGGAACAGATACATTGCATCATACTGCCGCAGCATTAACCTACATGGTTCAAGATCCACCCATACCGATCGTTTTGGTTGGATCTCAGCGATCCTCAGATCGCCCGTCATCAGATGCTGCTCTAAATTTAATGCACTCTGCTGTAGCCGCAGGACATGGTGATATTGCAGAGGTAATGGTTTGCATGTTTGGTCCCACTTCCGATGAGTACGGATTTTTACATCGAGGAACCAGAGTGAGAAAAATGCATTCGAGTTATCGCTCCACATTTCGAACTCTTGGCGATACACCTTTAGCAACAGTTACCCGAAATGGAGTAAAGCCAATAAAAAAACTGTACAATCACCGACGGAAAGATCGAAGTGTAAAAATCCTTCCTTATTTCGAAGAAAAAGTTACCATTCTTTACTACTATCCAAATATGCAACCCGACATTATCGATGCTTTGGTTGATTGTGGATACAAAGGAATAATTATCGCTGGCACCGGACTCGGACACGTAAACAAACCTGTTTATCCTGCATTAAGAAGAGCTGTAGAGAAAGGAGTTCATATTTTTATGACCGTACAAACACTTTGGGGCTACACTCACATGTTTGTATACGATACCGGAAGAGATTTACTTTCCATGGGAATAGTTCCACTTGATAACATGCTGCCGGAAGCTGCCTACATTAAATTAGGTTGGACTCTAGGGCAAACCTCTAATCGTCATGAAGTGATTGATTTAATGCAAAAACCTATAAATGATGAAACCACCAAAAGAGAACCATATAATGGATATCTTGTTTATCAAGGGGGAGTACCGGAAGTAGAACAATTCGTTAAAAATTTCAGAAAATAATCTCAACCCCGGTCAATTCCGGGGTTTCTTTTTACCGGTTAAAAAAGATTAATATATTTTTCATATCAGAGGGAAACATTATTGTTATCTTTAAGTACTATTAGAAAAAAGTCTTTATGAGTATTTTAGAAACAATAATTGACCTCGAACAATTTATCAACATTTTAAACAATGACCTAAATAGTGGACTACCTGGCTTCGAGGCTCAAAAACTAATGTCACCGTCGATACGAGATCATGCATTAAAAACAAGTGATCCAAGTATTGCCCGAGATAGTAGTGTATTACTTCTTTTTTATCTAAAAGATGGACAATTACACCTTCCCTTTATAAAACGAACAACAGGAAATACAAATCACAGCGGACAAATAAGTTTACCAGGAGGAAAATATGAAGAAAGTGATGCCAACAGAACCATAACAGCAGTTCGTGAGACTAATGAAGAACTTGGCGTTGACTGTAACAAAATTAAAATTTTGGGTTTCTTAACTGAACTCTATATTCCTGTAAGTAATTTTATGGTTTTACCTGTCTTAGGCTATTGTGAAGAAAGACCTGATTTTAAATTATGTGAATTTGAAGTTGAGGAAATAATTGAAATGCCCGTAGCACAATTATTTGCCGAAAATAATATTCGCGAATTTATTATTGAAAAAAATGGATTTAATATTCGTGCTCCCTATTTTCCTGCTTATGAGCATAAAATCTGGGGAGCAACAGCAATGATATTATCCGAGTTAAAAGAAATTTTTCAGCGATCTGGATTAATTTAATAAAACGATATTCTGATAATGATTATAACGTTCTAAAATTTTAATTACATACTGATAAGGCTCTGAACCCCGACAGTATCCATATTTCACAACAGGATCATTGAAAAACTCTGGTTTCGATTTATTCAGTAAATAATAGTCAACACTTCCTTTCCATTGATCTGGATTTTTACCATTCTTTTCTGCCAAACGTCTTGCATCTAAAACATGCCCTAAGCCAACATTATAAGATGCAAGTAGAAAATTCAACTCATCCGTTTTATCCGTCAATGTCTCGTTTAATCTATATTTCAGATATTTCAAGTGCCTCACTCCGGCATCAACATTATCTATAGCTGAAGAAAGAGAATCAACATCATAACGATAAGCCGTTTCGGGCATCAATTGCATTAAACCAAAGGCTCCAACCCAAGATTGTGCTTTAGGATCAAAATTCGACTCCTGCGATATTAATGCAGCCAATAATCTCCAATCCCAATCAATAATTTCGGCTTTCTTTTTTAGCAGATCGTCATAATCCGAAATTTTACCGCTTTTTACTGTAAAATATTCACTTTGGATCATTTCTTCCATACGGCTGCTTTCAAAATACTTTTGGTAAATTCGCCTATATTTTCTTGTTTTCTGAAATTCGATTAACCAAATATTAATATCTTGCGTTAAGTAATTTGCCCCCTTACGTAAGGCCCAAGCTAAGTTTTGAGGAAAACTAATACTTGTTTTAAACTCTATTTCAGGATAATAGGTTGAATTAACAACCGCAATGTTCTCATCAGCAATGGTATAGTCAATTTCACCATTAGCAACTCTAGAAATAAGTTCCTCCATTTCCATGTTTTCCACAGCTACAATATCAATAGAATTACTCATTTCTTCAGACAGATTCTCTAAACGTTCCTGAAATGACGAACCCGCTTGAACATGTATACGTTTTCCTTCCAGATCCGCTTGAGTTTTAATAAAACCAATAGAATCATTTAAAGGCTGTCGTTGGATCAAAACCTGAGACGATTGACTATGAGGAATTGTAAAATTGAATTTTTCCATTCGATCACGAGTAACCGCCAAATTCATCCCTAATAAATCAACATCTCCTTTTTGCAACGAAGCAAAAGAAGATATCAAATCATTATTAACAGTCAACTCCAATTTAACTCCCAAATGTTCAGCAAGAGCCTCTAGCATTTCGTACTGAAATCCCATTGTATGCCCTTTGTATATGAAGTAATTGGTTGAATTATAATCTGTGATAACACGTAGTTTTCCTCTTAGCTTTACATGCTTTAATTCCACAACTGGTTTTTCTTCAATTTGTAATCCAACCACTTCTCGGTTTTGATTACACGTTTGAAGAAAAATCATGAAAATCACAGGTATAATTAATTTAATATATTTTATTCCAGACATAACGTTTTCCTTTCCTAATTAAAAATTAGAAAAAAACAGATCTCCAACCTAGAAATATTTGATTCCTGTTTTTGGTTATTTCAATAAATTCTTAATTGTAAAACGTCCAGATTAGTCCATATTTTAACATGGCTGGATTGAGAGGATAGTGAGGAGCAACAAAATAATTATTACTTCCAATTGATGCATTTGAATGCTCATACATTACAAAGAAACGAGTTCTTTTAATACGGAAGTTAAAGTAGAGATCAACCTTAGGATAATCACCAATTTCCTTTTGATTTTGCAAAAAGAATTGTCCTGTTGAAGGCATATAATCAGGAGCATAAAATGCTGTATTGTAATGCACCGTAAATCCAACTTGTAGACCCAGCGCACCACTAAAAAATGTATTTTTATAATAGTTATTACTATAGATTGAAAAAGTTGGTAATGGCAAAATTTTATCCTCAGATCCTTTTTGACCAACTAACTTTTGGTTTAGATAAAAGTTTCCCAATTTGAATCTTTTTTCTAAATATCCGGTTAAAACCGTAATCCCTTTTCCTGTTTGCATAGGTGTCGCATCCAAACCAAAATAGGCATAATTATCAATTTGATTAATTTGCCCACCAATTTTTAAATGCCTTTTCTCATTAAAATACTCAATCCCAAGCTCTAATTCATTTACTTTATCCAAATTCAAATTCCACCGTTGATGATTGCCATAATACTTAGAAAGAAGAAAATCAGGTGTTTTAGAATCCAACTTTGCTAGTAATGAAACTCCATGTTGAATTGAATCTTTCTTACCAATCCATTTTGTTAATTCATATTCTAAACGAAAATCATTCTGATTATAACCTTCGAATACATACGTACCAATAGCATTCCAGTTCAGAGACGATCCGGCCTTACTAAACAAACTTGCAATAAGTTGATTATTATGAATTTTTGTGTCCTTTTGTCGCAAGGAAACATTATTTGTAACTAATCTGGAATTATACTTTCCAAAATCACTTATAATTCCAAATCTTGCTCCCAATCGAATCCACTTGTTTTTATTTTCATTAAAAACAATCTGAAAAGTATTTTTCGCATTAGAATACTCAACTTTATCAAACGATTCGCTAGTATTATAATAGGTATTTACATAGATGGAATCAAGCGGGGATATTGTTTCACGAAACCTCCAACTATCCGATTCATACTTTAAACTATAAACAAAATTAATAGGATAAGTGTACGTAGTATCTTTACCTTGAATAATTTCATTTTCATCACCAATACCGTAGGAATGGTTCATAAAGAAATTAAAATTGGTCAATTTACTTTTAGCATCATCCAATCGAACTTGTAAATTCTCCGAATCCTCACTTCCTTCAGTCAAATCAGTATCCAAATTCAGTCCACCATTTTCCTCGTTGCTAAGGCTATTTTGATTTAAAACGAAATCAAGACCATACCGTTCCCTTTTATAAGTAGAAAAAAAGCTGAAATCATACAATTTTGTTTTCTGATTTTGATATTGACCATCACTCGATATCAAATTATAACTAACACCAACATTCCAATTTGGATTAATATTCTGTGTTTGCAATACTTTTAATAAATTCTCTGATTGTCCTTTAGGGCCACCAGTCTCATAATAAACACTGGTGTAAGGTGTTGTCGTATTAAAAAACACTACATCTTCAGGTTTAAGCATGTAGCCTCTATACGTAGATAGAAATAAAAATTGTTCATTATCTAAACGATCTCTATAAATATTGGACTGATATGGAGATCCCAAATTTCCCAAATAAGTATTAGAAATACTATTCCTAAATATTGGATTGTAATTATGCTGATATCCCAATATAGTGTCTAATTCGACTAATTGAGTTCTTGTTGAATAATCAGTAAGCTTCCAGCTCTTGATTGCTGATGTAACATCATTATAACCCAAACTGTCCAACTCATTACCATCCTTTCCTAATTTACTTCTACCTCCTAATTTATCTGTTTGACGATCACCAGGACCACCATCATATACCTGAGAGTAAGACTTCAGGCAAAAACAAGTTAAAATTAATAAAATAAAAAAGAATTGTTTCATAGCCAACAAAGATAAACAAACTGTTATTAAGTTGAATGGATTGGTACAAAATATAGGTTAAAAAACCTTAGTAAGAGTTAAAGAAAAATATTTTCGGAATCGGAATTGAATTAAGGTCAAT
>JBFFMG010000161.1:0-8117 GCA_041554215.1 Labilibaculum sp. | reverse complement strand
ACTTCTTAAATCATGAGCCACTACAGAATATAACATATCTTTCATTGCTATTGTATCTTGAAGCTCCTGAGTTCTTTTTTTTATTTTATTTTCGAGCTCTAAATTATACTCTGTAATGTATTTATAAAGGTCTTTTTTAAATACCAGTCCAACAACATTTTCATTTTCGAAAACTGGCAATACATCAGTATTATTTTCATTCATTATCGACATTACCTCTGTGATTGCTTGATTAGAATCAATCACAACTTTTTCTTTTAAGCAGTCAACAATTAATGTTTTGGGTTTCTGAACAAGGTCTTGAATTGTTAAAACACCAACAAAACGATTATCATCAAGAACTACAATTGCTTCATTTTCAAGCAACTGATCCTTAACTGTACTTAATCCTACATATGGATTAGTAGTTAAATAATTTCGATTTGTTAGATATTCAACCTTCATTAAACCTCCTCATCAATAGTAGTATAGGAAATTGCCACTCTAAAATCGACTTTCACTATTTCTGATGCAGACACATATGGGAATACTTTGGATTCTAATATTTTCATTACTTTTTCTTCCGGCATTTTGGCTAAAATACGCTTGTTTACAAAAACACAATCAATACTTTCATGAGCGGTATCAATAATCACAAAACCATCTGGAATTAATAGTTCAAACGATTTAGAAATTCCATTTTTGCCATGAGGCGAATTTAAACCAAGAACTAATATATCTTCGAATGGAGGTAGTTTAATTTCTTCAAAACTTAATCTTACTGAGTATTTAAAATCTTTTTGCATCTTAATTAATGTTTTTTCTTATTATATACCAAAATTAAAACTATGTTATCGTGCATTTCAAATTACGCATTGACTTAACCAGATTTCAAACAAGCGAAATCAGATCTTACCCCTCTCACTATCTCCAAACTACCCAATATTAGAAGCTTATCTTTCAATTACAAAATTTAACCAAGGATACAAAACTCTTAATCGGATAAGAAGTATAAATTTAGTTATTTTTTCATCAATTAATAACCCTAGAATTCCAAAAATCTAACTTAGATAATAGGATTCCGTCTCTTTCACCACTATTTTAAGTATTCGAAAGATACATTCAAATGCTATCACACGAATTATTAGGAATGAATCAATTGGTCGGAGCAAAATAAGATTTTAGATCACAAACCAATCCATAAAATTCATTTTGAAAAATACTTTAATTATATCTCAGATGCCATAACCTACTCTTCAATTGAAACAATAACTATTTACTTTTCATAAAAAAAAAATCGTTTATCACTACGATAAGCGAGACTATAATTTCTTTTCGACCATAAATAAATCATTTTAATTGAAAATGCAGGCGAGTAACTTTCTAGACTAAATCAATTTGCTCATTTATTTTTGTTTTCCATAAATTTGGAAATACAACATTCAATTTAATAGAGCCTACATTAAGAAGTAATCGCGTAGGAAAACCCAAAACGTTCTCCATGTCGAGATTTTTGATTCATATACGATACATTGAATTCAAATTCTGGCATTCCTAAAACAAATGGCTTAAAAAGTAATCTTTTATTTGTCAAAATCAATCTTCCTTTATAAATAAACCCTCTGTAATGTATTGTGCTACATTGTGTAGAATCAGCTCCTCATTTTATACTTTCAAAACTGGTCTTTTTACCTGTCTTTACACATATTTCCATTTGAATAAAAACCACAACTGATGCCAAGGACAATCCATACCAATAAAAAACTCCAATGAAAGATTCTATACAATTGGTTTTGAACCAAATTTACTGAAACTAAAATAAAGAAACAAAACACAAGTCCTAACAACAAGAAACGCTGATTTAATAGCCAATTTGAAGGTTTCGCATACGCTATAAACAAAAGAGCTATAACTGTTGCTATTGTTCCAAACAAGATCAGCAAAGCAGGAGTTTCAATACTTACATCAAAGAAAAATATTGACATAGCAATTGCGCCTATTACAATTGCAAGGGCAGGAAGTAATTTTACAAATTTACTATTCATTATTTTTATCAAATATACTAGCCGACAAACAACTCAAAACAACTGCAATATTGCCATCACCTTTGCATAAATAATGATTCAAAAAACAAAAAATGGGTGACACTTTCGTAAAATCATACCTTACATAAAAAAATCCACTTTCAAAAAGAAAGAGGATTTATATATAATTTAACTCACAGATATTAAACTCTGTTTCATTAATAAATTGCTTTTGCGATATCACGAACACAATCCGAAGCCATTAAGGTATAGAAATGTAATGAAGGAACTCCGTGTTTTATCAATTCTTTTCCTTGCTGAATTCCCCACTCTATTCCCACTTGTTTTACCTCATCGTTAGTTTTGCATTTGCGAACTTCGGCCGCTAAAGCTTCGGGAATATCAGTTTTAAAAATCTGCGGAAGCACAGTTAACTGACTTAAAGCTGAAATTGGCTTAATTCCAGGAACAATAGGAACTGTAATACCGGCATCACGAACTTTCTTCACAAAATCAAAATACTTCTGATTATCGAAAAACATTTGTGTTACAATGTATTCTGCCCCGGCATCCACTTTCTTTTTCAACCAATAAATATCAGAATCCAAATTAGGTGCTTCCTCATGTTTTTCAGGATATCCGGCCGTACCGAAAGAGAAAGGAGTTGTAAAAGGATCAACATGCGTACCATCCAAAAACTCCCCTTTATTAATATTATTCACCTGATTAATCAAATCAATAGCATATTTGTGCTCTCCTTCGCTCGAAATAAAAGCATGTCGCGATGATGAATCGCCACGAAGCAGTAAAACATCATGAATATCCAGAAAATTTAAATCTAAAAGAGCATTTTCAGTTTCTTCAGGTAAAAAACCACTACAAATTACATGTGGAACCACCGTAATTTTATATTCATTTTTAATTGCTGCCGCCACTGCTACCGTTCCCGGACGCTTTCGTGTAATTTTTTTCTCGATTACTCCACTCGCTGATTCGGTAAACACCATTTCGTCGCGATGTGCTGTAATATTGATGTACTTCGGATCGAATTCCTTCAGCTTATCTATGGTATTAAAAACTTTGTATATGCTGTTTCCCCGCAAAGGTGGCAACAATTCAAAAGAGAAATGTGTGGTTTTATTCTCAATTGCTTGATTTAATAATTCAATTACTTTCATTGGTTAATTTTAGATGTGAGATATTAGATTGGAGAAATGAGATAGCTTCTCAACACAACCAAATCTCATAAATCATTTTTATAGTATCGCTGTTAACAGCTTTTTTGCTTCCTCTTCGGATATTCCTTTTCGGGATGCATAATCCTTCAATTGATCTTCCTTTATTTTATCGACAGTGAAATACATTGCTTCTGGGTGAGCGAAAACCAATCCGCTTACCGAAGCTGCCGGATACATAGCAAAACTTTCGGTTAATGTTGCTCCGATATTCTTCTCTACATCCAAGAAATCCCAAAGCACTTGTTTTTCTGAGTGCTCTGGTAAGGATGGATACCCAAAAGCAGGACGAATTCCCTGATAATGTTCACGAAGCATTTCTTCAACGTTCAGATCCTCATCAACAGCATATCCCCAATCTTGTTTACGAATTTTTTCGTGTAACAATTCCGTGAAAGCCTCAGCCAAACGATCTGCCAAAATCTTAATCATGATGCTGTTGTAATCATCATGGTCTTCGGCAAATTTCTGTAAAATATCTTCAATACCCAAACCTGCAGTTACAACAAAAGCACCTACATAATCGATTCTTCCCGATTCAATTGGCGCAACAAAATCACTCAAACACAAACTGCTCAGTCCTTTTTTGAACTTTTCCTGCTGGCGAACACCGCAAAATCTGGTAATTTCGCTCGATCTATCCTCATCGGTATACAATACGATATCGTCGCCTACACTATTGGCAGGAAACAAACCATAAACTGCACTAGCTTCAATCAATCCCTCTCGCTCAATTATATCCAACATGTGATTCGCATCATCGAAAAGTAATTTAGCCTCATCCTTCAAATCCGGATCTTCCATTATTTCGGGATACATACATTTCAGCTCCCAAGCAACAAAAAAGAAGGTCCAATCGATGTATTTGCGAATCTCTCCAATCGAAAAGTTATTCAATACTTGTAATCCTGTTTTGTTGGGCTGATAAATAGGTGCGCTTTTCCAATCAAATTGTTCTCTATTTTGTCGTGCCTCCTCTAAAGTATAATACTCAACAGGCTTTTTATTCTCGTGTTCTTCTCGCACAATTTGATATTCCTCACGGGTTTTTGCCAAAAAATCCTCCCGTTTGTTTTTATCACACAACTGCTTGAAGATACCTACAGATTTGGAAGCATCTACAACATGAACCACACCATTTTCATAGTTGGGCTCTATTTTAACCGCGGTATGTAATTCCGAAGTGGTTGCGCCTCCTACTACCAAAGGAATATTCAGGCCTTGTCGCTTCATTTCCTCGGCAACAAAACACATTTCTTCCAAAGATGGAGTAATCAGGCCACTTAAACCAATGGCATCGACTTTCTCTTTGACAGCAACTTCCAAAATTTTAGCACATGGAACCATAACTCCCAAATCGATTACCTCGAAATTGTTACATCCCAAAACAACACCAACAATATTTTTTCCAATATCGTGAACATCTCCTTTCACAGTAGCCATTACTATTTTGCCCGAATTTTTTGCATCGGTAAGGCTATTTTTCTCATCCTCGATAAATGGTTGAAGATAAGCAACAGCCTTTTTCATTACCCTTGCTGATTTTACCACCTGAGGTAAAAACATTTTACCCTCTCCAAACAAATTACCTACGATATTCATTCCATCCATCAAAGGTTGTTCAATTACATCCAATGCACGAGGCAATAATTGTCTTGCTTCTTCGGCATCTTGTTCTATGTAATCGGTAATTCCTTTCACCAAAGAGTGAGAAAGTCGCTCGAAACAAGGCTTTTCTCTCCAAGCATCCTTTTTCACTAGAACTTTTCCATCCGATTTTAATCCTTCTGCAAATTCAATTAGTATTTCAGTCGCTTCAGGTTTCCGATTCAGAACCACATCTTCCACTTTTTGCAAAAGTTCAGGTTCAATTTCATCGTAAATCTGCAACATTCCAGGATTCACAATTCCCATGTCCAAACCTTCTTTTATGGCGTGATACAAGAAAACAGAATGCATGGCTTCACGCACCGTATTGTTTCCTCGGAAAGAAAAAGACAGATTGCTAATTCCTCCACTAATTTTAGCAAATGGTAGGTTGGCTTTGATCCACTTTACTGTTTTTATATAATCAACTGCATAATTGTTATGCTCCTCAATTCCTGTAGCAATGGCCAGAACATTTGGATCAAAAATGATATCCTCTGCTGGGAAACCAACTGTTTCTGTTAATATTTTATAGGCTCGAGCGCAGATTTCAATTCTTCGCTCGTAAGTGTCTGCCTGCCCTTTTTCGTCAAAAGCCATAATGACCGCAGCAGCACCGTATCTTTTTATCTTGATTGCATGATCAATAAATTCTTCTTCTCCTTCTTTCAAAGAAATTGAATTGACCACACATTTTCCTTGTACGCATTTTAATCCTGTTTCCAATACCGACCATTTCGATGAATCAATCATGATAGGAACACGGGAAATTTCTGGTTCCGACACCAATAATTTCAAGAAAACCTCCATTTCAATTTCGGCATCCAACATGGCATCATCCATGTTTACATCAATGATTTGTGCACCGTTTTCAACTTGATCACGAGCTATGGACAAAGCTTCTTCGTATTTTTTCTCTCGAATTAAACGCGCAAATTTTAAAGATCCTGCAACATTGGTTCGCTCTCCAACATTCACAAAATTGGTGAGCGAATTAATCCGAAGCAATTCCAGTCCACTCAAGCGAGTTTCCTTTTCAACAACAGGAATTGCACGAGGCGCTGCATTTTTAACCGCATCGGCTAATATTTTAATATGTTCTGGTTGAGTTCCACAGCAACCTCCAACAATATTTATTTTTCTGCCTTCGAGCAATTCTCTCAAATCACTCAACATGGTTTCAGGCGTTTCGTCGTACTCTCCCAATTCATTTGGCAAGCCTGCATTTGGGTAAACGCTCACATAAACCGGCAGTAAAGTATCCAACTGCTGAATATATGGTACCAAATCTTTAGCACCAAAAGCACAATTCAATCCAATGCTCAACAAACGATCACATTTCATCGAAGTCACAAAAGCTTCCAGTGTTTGCCCGGAAAGCGTACGGCCACTATTGTCGGTAATGGTTCCCGAAATCATGATTGGCGTATCCAATCCCCTTTCTTCCAGCAATAAATCGGCGGCATAAATAGCAGCCTTTGCATTTAAAGTATCAAAAATTGTTTCTATCAACAGAGCATCCACTCCACCATCCAACAATCCATTTATTTGTTCAGAATATATTTTCACCAAATCGTCGAAACTAACCTCCCTGTATCCAGGATCTTCAACCTTTGGCGACATGGAAGTCGTTTTGTTAGTTGGTCCAATAGCTCCTGCAACCCAACGCAACGTATTTGGATCAATTGCATTCATTTCTTCAACAGCGGCACGAGCATTTTTCACAGCTTCAATATTCAGCTCATAAGCCAATTCTTCCAATTTATAATCAGCAAGTGATATTGCATTGGAATTAAAGGTATTGGTCTCAATTATATTAGCACCGGCCTCTAAAAACTTTCGATGAATCTCTTTAATAATTTCAGGTTGAGTCAAAGTCAGCAAGTCATTATGTCCTTTTTGATCACTTGAGAAATCCGCAAAACGAGTTCCTCGAAAATCTGCTTCAGTCAATCTATGTGCCTGAATCATAGTTCCCATTGCTCCGTCCAAAACAAGAATTTGCTTCTGTAATGCCTCTTTAATAGATGTAAATTTCTGTTCCATATTAATTTGCGACTGTTAGATAGATTGCGGTATTACTGTTCTTTTGTTCAACCAGAACATGATGTTTATTCTGTATTTCTTCGATTGTGGCCGGCGTATAGTGTCGAACCGTGATCAATTCCAGATCATCGCTCAACTCAACCTCATACTTTTCCTCTAATTCTGTAACCAAATCCTGCATATTTCTGGCTGAACTGTTTGCACAAAAAGCAAAGCTAACCGCAGTATTCTGAGTAAAATTAAGCTTTATTCTATACTTTGTCACCAGGGTAAAGATAAAAACCAAGTCTTTTTCAGCAATAAACGAGAAGTTTAACGGTTTTAAAGTCACTAAAAGCTGCTTTTTCTTTACGATAAAGTTTGGCAACAAAGGTTGAGGCTGATCACCTTTTGTGATTAATGTTCCTTTTTGCGATGGATCGATAAATGATTTTACCCACAAAGGAATTTTCTTGGCCTGCAATGGCTTGATTGTTTTCGGATGAATCACTCTGGCTCCGTAATAAGAAAGCTCAATGGCTTCATGATAGGGAATCAAATCCAGTTTGGTTGTCTCCTCAAAATAATCAGGATCTGCATTCAATATTCCCAAAACATCTTTCCAGATGATCATTTTATCTGCGCCAAGCAAGTGAGCCAAAATTGCCGCCGTATAATCAGAACCTTCTCTTCCTAAGGATGTGGTAAAGCCTTGCGGATCTCTGGCAATAAAGCCTTGCGTAATATATAAGGCTGTCGGATTATCAGTAAATACAGCATTTGCCTTCTCTTTAGATGAATCCCAAAGAATGTTGGCATCTACATAATTGTCATCAGAATCCAGACAGGTTCGAACATCAATCCATTGATTCTGTTGTCCGATATGATTTAAATATGCCGACACAATGGTTGTTGAAATTAACTCTCCAAAACCAATCACCTGATCGTATTCAAAATTGAACTGATCGGATGATGGTTTTGAAATTTTGGTTTTTAGCTCGATAAAAAGAGCGTTTATTTCCGAATTGACCTGCGATGAAACTTCTTCGAATAAATCCTCGATCACTGAAGTGTGGTTTTCCTTCAGCAGATCAAAAAGTTCCAAGGCCTTATCGTTTCCGGAAAAATAAGCATCTACAATTTCTTCCAACAAATTGGTTGTTGTACCAATTGCCGAAATCACTACTGTAAGCGGACGCTTTACTTT
>JBFFMG010000160.1:0-8120 GCA_041554215.1 Labilibaculum sp. | reverse complement strand
TCGGAAAGCTTAAAATTTCTTTCCAAATTCGAGGCTGTGAACTCTTTTCTTATATAATTCCGCTCTGTACCCTCGCCTTTTTCACCTCTGATTTTTAACAAACCATCCTCAACTTTTACCGACACTTCTTGCTTTGTAAAGCCTGGAATAGCCATTTCAATCACAAAATTTTCCTTTTCATCTAAAACATTAGTAAGAGGGGAAAGTGCTGCTCCTTGCTTTTCTGAATTTTGCAAATTCGCTCTTGTTTCTCTAAACAATTGATTCATTACCTGATTTGTGAAAAAATCATTTGCTCCTTTTGAATATCTTAAAATTGTCATAACGTTGATCTCCTTTTTTTTTATTTACACTATTTTTGGGCTCCGGAACCCAAAATTCATTTTTTGTTTTCATTCTCTTATTTCCAAAGTCTGTACCAAGCGATATTTATCCGACAATTGACTGAAAAACGATACAAAATAATGACACTATGGCCGAAACTGCCTCTTTAGCAATGACACATTGTCTTAATTAGCGAATTACACGCCTTGTATCTTTAATTTCCTTGCAAGCCATGCTTGTGTTGCATACTTTTACACAAAATTTAAAAAATGAGAATCGATATACTTACTGTTGTTCCAGAACTACTGGAAAGCCCACTTAATCACTCCATTATTCAAAGAGCAAAGGATAATGGAATAGCAGAAATTCATATTCACAACATTCGTGACTATTCTGAGGACAAGCACAAAAAGGTTGATGACTATGCATTTAGCGGAGGAGCTGGAATGGTGATGCGACTGGAACCAATTGTAAAAGCAATTGAATCTTTAACTGATCAGAGAAAATATGATGAAATCATATTCACGACTCCTGATGGCGATCAATACAATCAAAAAACAGCGAATGCCTTATCCACAAAAGAAAATATAATGATCCTTTGCGGTCACTATAAAGGAATAGATCAAAGAATTCGTGATCATTTTATCACCAAGGAAATATCAATGGGTGATTTTGTTTTGACTGGTGGAGAATTGGTGGCTGCAGTTATTGCAGATAGCGTAATAAGACTAATTCCTGGAGCAATGGGCGATGAAACCTCTGCGCTAACAGATTCATTTCAAGATGATCTTCTTTCACCACCACTATACACTCGACCCGCAGAGTTCAGAGGTTGGAAAGTGCCAGACATTTTACTTTCCGGCGATCATAAAAAAGTCGAAAAATGGCAAGAAGAACAAGCTTACGAACGAACAAAACGATTACGCCCAGACTTATTAAAAGAATAAAATAAAAGAGACTCCTTTGAAGTCTCTTTTTTTGTATCTAATAATTCTCACCTTTAATCTCGAAATAGGCCTGTGGATGCTCACACGCCGGACAATTCTTTGGAGCTTTCTTCCCTTCATGAACATATCCACACTTCCTGCAATACCACTTTTCATTCTCTTCTTTTTCAAAAACAGAATCATCTTCTAAATTTTTCAATAGCTTAAGATATCTTTCTTCATGCACTTGCTCCACCTTAGCAATCAACTTAAATGCAGAAGCAACTTTCTTAAAACCTTCCTCTTCAGCAATACGAGCAAATTCAGGATACAACTCGGTATACTCTTCATTTTCGCCACAAGCTGCAGCCTTCAAATTCTCTGCTGTTGACGCAATTTTTCCTGCAGGATAAGATGCCGTAATCTCAACATCTCCACCTTCCAAAAAACTAAAGAATCGTTTCGCATGCTGCATTTCCTGTTCTGCAGTTTCCAAAAACAAGGCTGCAATCTGTTCATACCCTTCTTTCTTAGCCTGCTTAGCAAAATAGGTATATCTACCCCTTGCCTGAGATTCTCCAGCAAAGGCTTTCAATAAATTCTTCTCTGTTTGAGTTCCTTTAATCGATTTTTCCATTGTTTCTATTTATTGATTTTACAATACGAATATCCCCATTTTTTAAACAAACTCAATAATGATTACTACAAAAACATTATTATTTATAATCAATAAAAAATAAGACAAAGCAAAACTACCACCAAAAACCATTCTTCAACAAAGGAAAATAAAATCAACACCTCTACAATTAGTCTTTTGTGTATTTTCTCACACAACACCCCCTCATTTAAAACCTTTGCATTAAAAAAAAGTACTTTTCTCGACCATTACCCCCTAATTTTAATAGCTTATTTGAAAATTTTTAATACTTTTGAAATCGAAACCCCATCATAATAGGGTTAGGATAGAAATTAGTTGATTCAAGCCAACATCACCCCCTTCAAAAGAGGGGGTGGGTTAGCAAAATTTACAAAAAAGTTAAAAACCACATTTTATTCATATTAACCATTTACCATATTTATTAATCTAAAATCTATTACTATGTTGAAAGCAAGAAAATTTTTCGCATTACTAATATGTACTCTTTTAGCAACAGGAAGCCTGTTCGCACAAGAAGAATCAGCAAAAGGAGAAATTTCGTTCGGTGCAGATCTAATGAACAGATATGTTTGGAGAGGAACTCAGTTTTCAACCGGACCAGTAATTCAACCAGGCGTAGAATACAGCAATGGTGGATTTGCACTTGGAGCTTGGGGATCATACGCACAAAATGGTGCTGATGGTGCTGAAGCAGATTTATATGCATCATACACTTTTGCAGATGATTTATTCACTGCAACTGTTACCGACTATTTTTTCCCAACTGACGGTATAGCCGTTAACAACAGTTATTTTGATTACAAGAAAGCATCTACCGGACATATCATGGAGGCTACTTTGGCTTTTAATGGGAGTGACGGATTTCCAATTAGCATTTTAGCAGCCATGAATTTCTGGGGTGCCGACCAAGACACAAATGGAGATCAGCAAAATTCACTTTATATTGAATTAGGCTATGGATTCACTTATAAAGAAGTGGCTATCGACTTATTTGCTGGCTTTACCCCTATTGATGCCGATGAAGACAAAGGAGAGTCAGGTTTTTACGGAGACACTGCAGGTTTTGTAAACATGGGATTTACAGCATCAAAAGAAATTGCAATTACCGAAAAATTCTCATTACCAGTATCGGCTTCTGTTATCGCTAATCCAATGGCAGAAAACTTATTCCTGGTATTCGGAGTTTCATTCTAAGCACAATCATTTACTAACCACAATCACTTCCCCGAGTTAAGCTTCTTGTAGAAGCTAAAAAAAGGCAATCAGAAATTCTGATTGCCTTTTCTCATTTTCAGTTATCTTACCAACTAGCAACATTACTACCTTAAGAATACTCAACACACCTTTCTATTAACAATAACTTTTTATCAAATATATTTGTCATTTCAATAATGTAAAGTATATTTGTCAATATGTAAAAATAATTTACCACTACTAAAATTAACTTATGGAATTTAGAATTATTCTCTCTTTAGTTTTTATTGGAATAACAGGTCTACTTATATACAAAACCCGAATAAAAACTAACACCTCAATTCCTGGCACAGAGCTAAGAATTAACCTTCTACCGTATTACTATAAAAAAATAGGTTTAATTACCACTGTCTTGAGTCTTGTATTTTTATTTATTCTCAACTTCACAGATCCGTACAACTTAAAAGACTTTACACTATTAGGAATATCATTAGGACTATCTGTAATTTGTTTATCAAAAGAAAGAATTGAAGATGAAATGATAATAGCATTAAGAATGAATACTTTTTTCAAATCATTCTACTTTAGTCTTTTTGGTGTTATAATATATGCTCTATTAAATAAGCTAGTAGGCGGTCAATTATCTGATTTCTCAATAGACTTCCCTTTAAGCATTATGTCAATCGTTTACCTTAGCGCCTTTCATCAACAGAAAAAACTTCTTGCAAACTCATAATCGATGAAAAACAAAATAAAGATAGAAAGAGCAATCAAAGACTTAACCCAAGAAGAATTAGCAAAAATTATTGGTGTCTCAAGACAAACCATCAACTCTATTGAAAAAAATCGATTTGTTCCCTCCACTGTTCTTGCCTTAAAAATCTCCAAATTATTTGAGAAAAGTGTTAATGAACTATTTGAATTGGATCAATTCGATTAACACGATAAAAAAAGCTGAATCAATAAATGATTCAGCTTTTTTTTAATATTTTATTTACCCATTATGGTATTCTCATAAACTTATGTGACTGCAGGGAAATGTTCCATTTTGGATTGTTCTTTACATATTCTACAATTGGTTTTACATTGTGAACATACTGGCTCCACTCCGACTGTAAATATAACAAACAATCATCGCCTACATTTTTAGATAACTCCTCGGCCCATTCAAAATCTTTTTCCAAATCGAAAATGATCACTTTCAGCTCATTTGCTTTTTTATAAGAAGATGGCACAGGCAATTTATTCCGCTTAGGCGATAAACAAATCCAATCCCACTCTCCACTTATCTCGTAAGCTCCTGAGGTTTCCAGGAAGTTTTCAATATTGTGTTTCTTCAACTCAGTGCATAGTGGCTCTAAATTATACAGCGAAGGTTCCCCACCTGTAACTACAACAGCTTTTGCAGGTGATTCTACTGCCTTACGCACAACCTCTTCCACAGAAATTAAACGATGCTCTGCCGGATTCCACGAAATCTTACTATCGCACCAGCGGCAACCAATATCACATCCGCCAATGCGAATAAAATAAGCTGGTTTGCCCGTATGAAACCCTTCCCCTTGTATGGTATAGAAATCCTCAACCAGAGGTAAATCTGTTCCTTTATCGAATATTTCTTTATACTTGTCTTTCAAATCGTTCTTCTTAACCAATGATAAAATTCTAAATTTTGGCTGTCCAGTAAACTGGCCTACAAAATTACTCTCTTTTTAAGGATTTCAAAATCAAATTGGATTATTATTTAAAATGATTCTCATTTAAACCAACTAATTAAAAATATTTTCCTTTCTGATATAGATATTATAATTAGGTCTAAATTTTGATAATTTTACAACAAAGCAAACAATAAAACTCACAGATCAAATAACCCAATGAAAAATTATAAATTTCTATTCCTATACATACTATTTTTTGCACTTGTTTCCTGTTCAAAAGACAAAAATGAACCCGAAGCTCCAATTGATTCAACTCCAAAAGAAGTAACTATTTTTTGCGTGAATGATATGCATGGACAGATTGATAATTTTGCAAAAGTGAAGCACATTATAGATCAGGAGAGAAACGTAAGCAATGTTCTTGTTGTTTCTGGTGGCGATTTATTCTCAGGAAACCCTGTGGTTGACAATCATCCTGAAAAAGGGTTTCCGATGATTGACCTGATGAACCTGATTGGTTTCGATGCTGCGGTTTTAGGGAATCACGAATTTGATTATGGAGCTGATTTTTTGAAAAAAAGAATGATTCAATCAAACTTTGCTTGGATTTGCGCCAATGTAGATATGCAAAACTCTGGCATTCCAGAACCATTTGAATACAAAACCATCACTAAAGAAAATATAAAAATCACATTATTAGGCTTGATGGAAACCAATGGAAAAAAGGATGAAACTATTCCATCAACTCACCCATGGCGAGTTTCTCAAGTGCATTTCGATCGACCTGAAGACATTGTTTCACTCTACTCTAATGTGAAAAGTGAGGAGAAGTCGGATTTATACATTGCTCTTACCCACCTAGGTATTAATGGAAATGATGATGTTTTGGGAGACATTCAGCTAGCAAATAAATTCCCATATTTTGATCTTATAATTGGCGGACATTCTCATTCAAAAGCTAACACTCAAGCAAATGGAATTCCAATTTTTCAGGCTGGTGGAAGTTTAAAATACCTAGGTAAAATATCACTTAAGATTGTTAACAAAAAGATAGAATCAATAAGCGATGAACTAATTGATTTAAACACATACGAAGAGTACGATTCCGAATTAAAAACAACAATCGATGAGTATAACGATCAGCAATATTTGACTGATATGATTGGCTATTCCAACAGATATCACGACAGTGGCATGGTTGGTTGTTTTTACACAGATGCATTGCGAATTCAGATGAATGTTGATGTTTGTTTTCAAAATACCGGCGGAATTCGCTCCGGCCTGAATGAAGGTGATATCACCAAAAGAGAAATCTATGAAATCTCACCTTTCAACAACGGAACAGTTATTTATGAAATGACAGTTCTCGATATTAAAAAATTTCTAAAAGGAAGTGGTTCTGGATTTTATTATTCTGGCATTCAGATTCAACAGATGGAGCAAGATATTGAAATAAGAAATATACAGGGACAGATATTAGCTGATGAGACCACACTAAGCCTTGGATTAAATGATTATATTCCTGCGGTTTACGACAAATATTTCCCAGAAGATGGTAAAATCCAAATCATGACTGATGCAGAAACCATCATTTCCTATCTATCAAGAAATACTAATCCTGTTGATTATTCGAATTGTAACCGCTATTTTAGAATGCAATAAAACTTATAGAAATAAAAACGAAAGAATAATGATGGAGATAAGCTTTAGTCAATTTACTTTTTAATCCATTGTTCATACTCCACTTTGTAAATGGATTGAGGCAATTGGGTTTGCTCAGTTGAAATATACAATGAGTCGTTTTCACCAAAAACAATCCCTTCTGTTTGAGCTCCACCAAGAGGACTAAGATCAATACGAATACTTTTACCTCCGAAAAAGTCAGTCCCTTCAAATTCATAAAACAAGACCAAATAACTAAGATAATTTTTATACCCAACCAATGCTAACAATTTGCCATCAGAGCTAATATCGGCTCCAGTTACTAGCATATCCACATTAAATTCTGCTTTAGTCTTCAACTTCCGAGCTCCAATATTTTTAGATGTCGAGTACATTCTAGTTTTGTAATTTGCCCAGTTCTTAGTAAAAAAGAAAAGAGAATCTCCATACGATAAAAAAGCTTCACAGTCAAAATCGTGACTTTGCAAACGTCTTGAAAAATCATCCTGATCAGCCCACTCAACATTAATCGCATTAACTTCATTACTAGACAATTGCGAACTGCCCATGTCCTTCTTTTTCATCTTAAGCACACGCAAATCTTTACGACAACCAAAATTATTGCCAAAGTCGCCAATATAAATGTAATCCTGATCAGCGGTTAGGTCTTCCCAGTCTATATTTTTAGCATTCGTGATTTCCACCTCTTTTTTTATTTCGCCTCTATTGTTGTATGCGTACAATTTAGGCTCGCAATCACTATCATTAATCACCCAAAACAAATTCTTATACCAAAGCATTCCCGACTGTTCATTTACTTTAACTGAAAGGGAATCTGAAATTAAAACGGGTTGATAAACAATCGAATTATGGAGACCTACTTTTTGTTCATCAATTAATTTATTTGAACGACAAGCAACTAAAGACAGAAGTAGGAATAAACTGGAATGAATTAGGTATTTCACGATATCATTAAAATTAGAATATAACAAATCTGTCCAAAATTAATTGATTCTCAAAATTTGGATGTGAATCTTTTACTACCTGATTGTTTTAAATAAAAAAATTTAGACATTACTATTTTCAAAAAACGAAACGGATTTAATCTTTTGAAACAATATGAGACTGAAGAAATTCATGTAAAATTTGATACAATACTGCTTTATCGATTGGTTTTGAAATATATCCTTTAAAACCAAGTTCAAAAATTTTCTTTTTATCACCTTTCATTGCATATGCTGTTTGAGCTATTATTGGAATATTTGGATTGATCTTCATAATCCGTTTTGAAGCATTGTAACCATTCATAACTGGCATTTTAACATCCATCAATATTAAATCAACTTGTGTTTTAGCCTCTATTATTTTAACAGCCTCATCTCCATTCTTTGCCCATATTAAACTTGCTGTAGTAGGTGACAAAATCTCTTTAATTAACAGATAATTAAATTCAATATCCTCGACCACAAGAATGCATACATTTCTTAATAAAGGTGGTGAAAATTTACTCCCGGTAATCTTTGATTTTTTCAATTGAGAATGAACAACACCCCTTAGTCTAAAATAGAAACTGGTTCCTTTCCCCTTCTCAGATGACAGCCACAATTCACCATCCAACAATTTCGAAATCTCTTTACAAATTGCCAAACCTAATCCAACACCTGATTGCATGCCAAAGCTTGGCTCTTCAATTTGTCG
>JBFFMG010000159.1:0-8138 GCA_041554215.1 Labilibaculum sp. | reverse complement strand
GGCTGCCGATTATGTTGTTAAAAGCGAAACTGCCTTTATGCGCCTGCAAAAAATTATTACCACCATATTGCGATTAAACAAAATTGAAAAAGAGTTAAATTGGTACATGGAACGGATGTAACATCAATTCAAATTAATAACCTCAGTTCGATTCAAAATATTATTCTCAGAAATTCTGAATTGTGCAAGATTAGTATTAAAAATGCTGAAAGAATAGCAGGCTATTTTGAGACATTTTTGGTGCGAAGATTGTGCAATTCGGAATTTCCCGAAGGATTTCACCAATTTTTGCATAAATCATTCCAAAATTTTCTTGTATTATCCCGATAGTACTTCTAAATTTTGAATCAATTTCTGCTAAAAATTGGCTGAAACTGAGACAAAATTTTAAGTCGAACAGAGGTTAATACCAATTGAGAAACACCTCATTCAGGAGAGTAAAAAGGCAGAAAAAGGGATATTGAAAGGTAGCTTCGTTGCCAAACCAACCGAGTTTTATTTCTCATACGCCAGTTCACGCAAACAACCAGCTATTTGATCAAGATTCAACCGGATCTCGGGCTTAGCTATATTCAATGCAAATCGAGGCATTATTGGAGAAACTGCATGGCAGGGATTCTGAATAATAGTCTTCCCTCCAAAATGCTTTATCGTTTTCAATCCATTGGCGCCATCCGAATTGGCGCCGGTAAGCACAACTCCGATAAGTTGATTTTTATAAACCCATGCGGCCGTTTCAAAAAGTACATCAATCGATGGCCTGGAAAAGTTCAGCTTATTCTCAATCGATAAAGAAAACGTATGATTGTCTTCAACTTGCAAGTGGTAATTTGGAGGGGCAAAATATATAAAACCAGGTACTATCGGTTCATTCCCTTCTACCTCCTTTACTTGCAGTTCACAAACATCATTAAGGTGGCCGATAAAAAAATCATTGCTATGGGTGCCTATATGCAATACGATAATTACAGGAATGGGAAAATCCTTTTTCAATTCGGGCAAGATCATTTTTAATGCTTCCTGTCCTCCAAATGACGTTCCTATGACAATGGCCTGATACATTAACTAATTATCTTTTTGAATATTTTTTGTTTCTGATCGATGATTTTGAATTTATCATCAACACCGGTAAATCTGAGACTTTCTTTTGTTCCCAAACACAAAATTCCTGAAGGCGTCAGACTTTCATAAAATAAATTCAAAACCTTATCCTGCAATTGTTTTTCAAAATATATTAATACATTTCTGCACATAATCAAGTTTACTTCAGCAAAAACACTGTCGGTAACCAGGTTGTGGTCGGCGAAAACAATTCGGGTCGAAAGCATTTTATTAAACATGACCGATCCGTACATGGATTTGTAATAGTCAGATAAGTTTTTTTTTCCACCTGATTTGAGGTAGTTTTTTTCGTATAGATTTATATCTGATGCCTGGTACACCCCTTCACCGGCAATTTCGAGAACCTTTCGATTAAAATCGGTTGCATAAATCTGACATCGGTCTAATAAACCCTCTTCGTGTAAAAGAATGGCCAGAGAATAAACTTCCTCTCCTGTGGAACATCCGGCATGCCAGATTTTTAAATAAGTATAGGTTCTCAGTTTCGGGACGATATTTTCACGAAATGACAGGTAAAAGTCGGGATCCCTGAACATCTCAGTAACGTTTATTGAAAGTTCATCTAAAAATTCTCTAAAAAACTCAGGATCCCTTAATACTTTACTCAATAAATCGGTGATAGTTTCCAAATTACGTATCCCAATAAAATTGAGTACCCTTCTTCTTGTATGTGCCTTGCTGTAATTTCTGAAATCGTATCCGTACTTTAGGTAGATGCCCTCAAAAAGCAGCTTTAATTCTATTGTCAGCAATTCAGTATTTGAATCATCGTAATTATTCATGCTCGGCACAATGCTTATTCACCATTATTTTGGATACTTCTTGCAATATAACAGCAAGATCCTTTCCCGAAAATGGTTTACTTAAAAAATTATTCATGCCGCCAATAATACACTCCTTTTTGTCTTCTTCTAAGGAGTTGGCAGTTACTGCTGCAATGTAGGTAATTGGGAAATCTGAATGCTCTTTTTCATATTCCCGAATCATCGAGGTTGCCTGTAATCCATCAACTTCAGGCATTTGCATATCCATAAATATAAGGTCGTACGATTCATTGATATGCATATCATAAGCCTCCTGTCCGTTTTTAGCTATGTCGCACGTATAACCCAACTGCCTCAGTGAAAGTTTAAATACCTTTTGATTAATGAGGTTGTCTTCAGCCACCAAAATCCGGATCTCCTTTGAAAGTTGATCGGGTAATTGTTTTTCTTTTTTTTCCATAGTAGATTCTTTTAAAGGCAATCTGAAAGAGAATTCTGAGCCTTTCCCTTCTTCGCTTTCCACATTTATTTCACCATTCATTAAATTAACCAGATTTTTTGAGATTGCTAATCCCAGTCCCGTCCCTCCATACCTTCTGGACATGGATGACTCTGTTTGATGGAATTCTTTAAAAAGAAGTTGCTTCCCTTCTTCTGAAATACCGATCCCGGTATCAATCACCCGAAAAAGAATGCGCGGAACATGTTCATAGTTGTCAATCAACTCAATATGGATTTCAACTTTCCCATGATGTGTAAACTTAATGGCATTATTGACCAAGTTAATTAATATCTGGTTGATTCGCAATGGATCGCCACAAAGAATACGAGGAACATCTTTATCGATGGTATAATTCAAATCTATTTTCTTTTCCTCTGCTTTGAATTTCATGAGTTGGTAAACATTTTCAACCAATTCTTCCAGTTGAAAGCTAATGGATTCCAATTGTATCTGGCCGGATTCTATCTTTGAAAAATCGAGAATATCGTTAATAATCAATAATAAATTCTCTCCGGATTTAGTGATAATATTCAATAAATCGTTTTGTTCGTTGTTTAATTCTGACTTCTGCAGCACTTTGGATATTCCAATTACACCGTTCAGCGGAGTACGAATCTCATGCGACATATTAGCCAAAAACATAGACTTTACCCGGGTGGCCTTTTCTGCTCTGTCTTTGGCAATTTTAAGATTTATATTGGCTTCTTCCATTTCTTCCAGCAGATGATCCAACCTAACACGCTGAAGGTACAAATCGAGGAAAACCCTTACTTTTCCTCGTAATATATCCGGGATAACCGGCTTGGGAATAAAATCAACAGCACCTGTTTCAATTCCTTTAATAATGTGCAAATCGCTTTGATGTATGGCAGAAACAAAAATAACCGGCAAAAGTCGCGTCTTTTTGCGTTGACGCATCATTTCCAGCGTCTCATAGCCATTCATCTCTGGCATCTGCACATCGAGTATAACCAATGCAAATTCTTCCTTCATGGCAAGCTTCAGTGCTTCTACTCCTGACAATGCACGTACAATTTCAATATCAAAATCATCCAGAATGGCCTCAAGGCTAATCAGGTTTTCAACTAAATCATCAACAATAAGTATTTTGGGTGTAATAAAATTGCTCATTTTCTTCTAATTTTTGTCCAACACTAATTTTTATACAACCAAATTTTCAACATCGAAAATAATTTCTCCTCATTAAGCGGTTTCGAAAGGTAATCATTTGCCCCGTTTTTCAAGGCATTTTCATGATCCTCTTTCATGGCTTTAGCCGTCAAACAAATAATTGGGATATTTTTAATTCCCCGGGTTTGGCGAATAATCTGCATGGCTTCATAACCATCCATAACCGGCATCATTACATCCATCAAAATAAGGTCAATGTTTTGATCTTTTTTCAATATGTCAAGTGCCACCTGTCCATTATCGGCTTCAACAACCTCCATTTCGCGTTCTTCAAGCATTTGCCCTAAAGCAAACACATTGCGAATGTCGTCATCAACAACAAGTATTCTTTTTCTTTTGAAAATGGTATCATCATTAGCCAGCGTGGGTTTAGATTTGGTGCCGGAAATGTTTTTTGACACCTGATGCAAAAACAAAGTGACCTCATCCATCAATCGCTCATCGGATTTTATTCCCTTTAAAATGATTGTATCTGTATAGCTCTTTAGTTCTTTAATATCTTGCTGGCTCATCTCTTTTCCCGTATACACAATTACTTTTGGAACTGAAATGTGATTTCTTTTTAACTTCTCCAAAAGTTCCTTCCCTGAATAATCGGGCAATCCCAAATCCAGGATAATACAATCGAATGAGTCGTTACTCAGTTTTTGATAGGCTTCTTCAGCTTGTTCAGCTTCCGTAATGATCAATTGGAAATCGTGCAATAAGGTTTTGATTACTTTCCGTGTTTGAGAATCATCTTCAATAATTAACATCTTTTTCAGCGAGCTGTTAAAATGATTTTCCAACGATTCCAAAGCATCTGAAAACTCTATTGTTTCCAGTGTTTTTAATTCAGATTGCTCTTCATTACTATCATGTTCGATAGGACTAATAACGTGAACAGGCAGTTTGCCAAGTAGTCTATGGTTTTTTAACTTCAGATATTCGGGATGATTGCTGTTGGCTAATTTTACAGCCAACATAATTGCTGTTGGTGTGTACTTTTCTGCCAATAATATACCTTCCCCGATTGTTGGGGAAACAATGACCCTGAAATTCTTTTCACGCGCTTGTTGCATTAATTTCTGTGCCTGCTTTTTGGATGGATGGATAACCAAAACTGTTTGACCATTTCTGGTCTCATTGCGATCATCCTCCAGAAAAGAAACTAGGTTCTGTTCGTTTTTATTCAAATTGATTTCTTGTTCAGGTTCTTCGGTTTTCACCTCAAGCACTTTCGTGGATGGTTGCAATACCGGGGACTGTTGAGACTCTTCAACCGGAAGATAAACATAAAAACATGCTCCTTCGTTTACCCGGCTTTCCAGTTGAATTTCGCCTCCGAGCATTTTAACCAGTTCGCGCGAGATGGAAAGTCCAAGACCTGTTCCGCCAAATTTTCTGGAGATACTTCCATCCGCCTGCTGAAAAGCTTCAAAAATAGATTCAAGCTTTTCTCTCGGAATACCAACCCCCGTATCTGAAACTTTTACACAACACGTATTTTGAGCATTCAATTTTGCAGATTTGAACTTTGTTTTTTCAGGAGTTGGAATAAAATCAACAGCTACTTTTCCTTTTTTGGTAAATTTTAAGGCATTCGACACAAGGTTTTTTACAATTTGCATTAAGCGATAACGGTCGGTCAACAACTTCCCCGGGAAAGCAGGATCAATGCTCACTTCAAAATCAAGCCCCCTATCCTCTGCCAAGGCTTTGAAGTTCATACGAATTTCATCTTGCAGGTCGGCAGGATGAACGTCAAGCACTTCCAGACTCATTTTTCCAGCTTCAATTTTCGATAAATCCAGAATCTCATTGATTAAATGAAGCAAGTCGGAGCCGCTTTTATGAATGATTTTTGCAGATTGAATCTGGTCTTCGGTGAGGTTACCTTTTTTATTATTGCTCAATAAATTCGATAAAATCAACAAACTATTTAAAGGAGTTCGAAGTTCATGCGACATATTGGCCAAAAATTCGGATTTATATTGGCTGGATTGCTGCAATTCTTTGGCCTTATTTTTTAGCTGATCATGAGTTTCAGTTAATTCCTTATTTTTTATAATAATGTCTTCCTTTTGTACCTCAAGTTGACGGGTTCGTTCTTCCAGCTCTTCATTGGCCACGCGCAATTCCTCCTGTTGAACCTGCAGTTTCTTTTCATTTTCTGTCAACACTTTGGTATGTTCCGTTAATTCTTCGTTGGCCACGCGAAGTTCTTCTTGCTGCACCTGCAATTCACCGGCCTGATCCTGCGTTTTCTTAAGCAAGTCATCTGTTTTAATTCTGCTTTCGGCAGAAGTCAATTGGATCGCAATGATTTCCGAAACCTGTTTCAGAAATTCCAACTCTATATCAGTGTATTCATACAAAGAGGCTAATTCAAGTACTCCAACCAACGATCCATTGAAAATCAACGGAACAACAACAATTTGTTTGGGTTTATAGCTACCGGTTGCTGAAAAGGTTGAATACAGCTCTTCAGGAATATCAACAAGCATTTTCATTTCCTTTGAATAAGCAACCTGACCAATAATTCCCTCATTTAGTTTAACTCGCCTTTTCAAATTTTTGGAATTCAATCCCAAATAACTCAACGGCTCAAGGTGCTCGTAGCTTCTGTTGAAGAAATAAATACCTCCCAATTGCGAATGTAAGGTGTCTGTCAAAAATAAAACAGATTGTCTGGAAATTTCCTCAAGCGTATCGTTAGTATCGAGTTTCTCATTAATGCTGTTGAGTCCTGATTTAAACCAGGCATCCTGTATGAATTTCTCATGAGATTCTTTGAGTTTTTCCGTCATTTTATTCAGGGCAATACTCATTTCATCATCATCTGAACGTGGAATAATATGACTGCTATAGTCACCGTCAGCCATTTTCTTTGTATAATCAATCACCTCACGGAATCCGT
This sequence comes from Labilibaculum sp., assembly GCA_041554215.1. Taxonomy (GTDB): domain Bacteria; phylum Bacteroidota; class Bacteroidia; order Bacteroidales; family Marinifilaceae; genus Labilibaculum. Next base: position 1,660 of record JBFFMG010000159.1, on the reverse strand, counting down.
TTTGTAGTTTTCGGAACGACCCTGCCAGTTCACCAATTTCGTTTTTTGAATCTATGGAAAGATCGGTTTTGAGATTGCCTGTTGCAATAATGCTAAATTGCTTAACCATCTCACGAACAGGCCCTGTAATTGATTTGGAAATATAATACGAAATGAAAGCCACGCTGAGAATTAATAGTAAAACAATTAGAAAAATTCCGACGTAAAGTAATTTGTTAATGAAATCGATTAGTTCATTAATAGCAGTGGCAAATTCTTTATAAAAAAGATTCATCTGATCCAAATCTGCTTTGAGCGATGTGTCTATTTCATCTTCACCAGTTTGTGTACTAATAATCCGATCGCGAATACTGTTACCTAAACTGTAACCTTTAATTGCTACTTGCTGCGCCTTTACAAGCGTTTCCGGTTTAACGATGCTAAGTAATTTGAGTCGACTTGCCATTCGCTCAGCATGCGACCGTTTATAATCGTAAGCTTCCTGGTAATAAGTATATAAGGTGTCGCTGAATTCTTTTTTTGGTAGTTTGGCTAACTGACTGCTAATCCCAAAAATATAGGCCATTTTATTCGCCTGTTGCATTTTGTCCAGTGCTTGTTTCAACTCCGCTTCATCATTGGAAATCTTATAGCGATAATATTCTTCAATACCTCCCTGAAAAGTCAGATTATGAATTCGTTCGGCATTGATCACCAAACTCAATGTTTCCCCTGTTGTATAAAAATAATCGGATATTATTCCGAGGATAATTAAGCTAAAAAAAGAAAATATACTTAATACCCGGAGTTTGTGTCGGATTTTAAGATCATTAAATTTAAACATACGGATACAATTAATTTTTGCCCTAAAATAGCGAATGAATTCATTTTCATATCTTTTGATGCAATTAAGAACTAACAATTTAATGTTGATTCAATAAACTCAGATATTCGATCATCTTATTTGGCAAAACATCAGACTTACATTTGTGGTGATTTGTATTTTATGTTAATGAAAGTTATATTTATTTGCTACTTTTTATATCAATGTACCAACTCAAATTCAGCAATATGAAAAAACTACTGAATCTAACATCCATAATTCTTTTGATAGTCTTTTTAACCAATTGTCAGTCGAACCAACCCATTAAGGTTGCAGATGGTTCCGTTGAGAATGGAATTTACTTTAACGCATTTTTCAACTTACAATTACAAATTCCTGAGCAATGGATTGTGGAGACTCTTGGAGAAATCGAAATAGAAGGAGATTCTTTAATTAAAGACAATACCGACTCCCTGTTTAAAGCGGAAAAACAAAAGGTTTTAATGGCCAATTTAATCACCATCTTTAAAGAGAATAAGGACGATTCGTTCAAACCTAACCTTGCCATTATTGTCGAACACAACTCAAGATATCCAAATTTTAAAAATGAAATCGACTACTTGAGCCAAATAAAAAAACAATATGAAAATGTACACGCAACATTTTCTGAAATTAAGAAAACGAAATTGAAAAATAATATTGAATGCCAAACACTCGACAATACTTTAAATATAAACGATCTGGAAATGAGACAAACACATTATACCCTAATTCGAAATAGCTATTTTATGAATGTTACAATAACATATACAAACGATATTCAAAAAGAAGAATTAACTTCGATTGTAAATTCTTTGC
>JBFFMG010000158.1:0-8152 GCA_041554215.1 Labilibaculum sp. | reverse complement strand
TAATTGGCGCTTCATCAACAATTTTAAATCCGTGTTTAATATCAAGTCGGCGATCGTAAACATTCTTAAGAGCTACCGCAACTACATCCATATGATTGTTGGTATAGGTTCTTCGAGGGATTGCCAAGCGTAATAATTCTAAGGCCGGGTAACGATTTTCTCTGGTGTCGGGATCTCTATCGGCTAAAATTGTACCAATTTCTACACCGCGAATTCCTGCTTCTAAATACAATTCGCAACCTAAAGTTTGCGCCTGATATTCTTCTTTAGGTATATGAGCCAAAATCTTTTTTGCGTCTACAAAAATTGCATGACCTCCAATTGGCTTTTGAAATGGAATTTCAAATTCTTCCAGTCGGGCACCCAAATACTCTACTTGTTTAATACGAGTTTCAAGATATTCGAATTCAGTTCCTTCATCAAGACCTTGAGCCAATGCATTCATATCTCGACCCGACATGCCACCATAGGTAATATATCCTTCAAACATGATGTTGTAAGTAGATGCTTGTTTCCAAAGATTTTCATCTTTCATTCCTATGAAACCACCCATGTTTACAATAGCATCTTTTTTAGAACTCATGGTTGCCATATCAGCATAAGAATACATTTCTTTTACGATTTCTTTAATCGTTTTATCTTGATATCCTTCTTCGCGAATTTTAATGAAATAAGCATTCTCTGCAAAACGTGCAGAATCAAAGCAAACAGGAATTCCATATTTATTTGCAAGCTCTTTTACCGCTTTCATATTTGCCATAGAAACTGGCTGACCTCCTGAGCTGTTACAAGTAACGGTAACAATAATCATTGGAATCTGTTCTTTTGGATATGTAGATAAAACAGATTCTAGTTTAATTAAGTCAATATTTCCTTTAAAAGGATGATCAATTACCGTGTCGAAAGCTTCATCGATAGTACAATCAACAGCTTTGGCTTTTCTAAATTCAATATGTCCTTTTGTTGTATCGAAATGTGAGTTTCCTGGAACAATATTGCCTTCTTTAACAAGTACCGAGAACAATACATTTTCTGCAGCTCGCCCCTGATGAGTCGGAAGAAAATGATCAAATCCTAAAATGTTTTTTAACGCCTTTTTCATGTTGTAGTAAGAGCTTGCACCAGCATAACTCTCATCTCCCAACATCATTGCCGACCATTGTTTGTCACTCATTGCTCCAGTACCCGAGTCGGTAAGTAAGTCTATAAATACTTGATCACTTTTTAAGTTGAAGAGATTATAGTTAGCATCTTTTAACCATTGTTCTCTTTCTTCACGAGTACTTTTTTTGATGGTTTCAACCATCTTGATTTTATATGATTCTGCGAATGGTAATTTCATTTGTTTATATTTTTTTTTGTTATATGGAACCTACCATGCCGAGATAGTTACCTCCCTGTATGTCAAAATTATTTTGGCATGGACGTTTCATAATGTTTTGTTGTTTTTGTATTGTAGTATATAGCCGTACAATTATCTATAGAATAAATTTATTCTATATCAATTATGTGCTTTCTTTATAATGTATACGTAAAAATTTGAGGCAGGATACCTCCAGATGAGTTTAGAAGTGGAACTCGTCTCGGTTCTTGATGTTTAGGTAGACTTTGTGTGTCAGTTTGGGAAGTTGATACTTCATTTCCATGGTTTCTGATTTTCTACTTTGTTCAAAATTAGAACATTTTTTGCTGAATAGAAAGCAGAATGCAATATTTTGTGCAATCGTTTGCTTTTAAGATCAGTTCATCTGACTCGAAAAAACTTACATTTTTTAACCTAATTGGCTAGCATTATACTTTTTATAAAGAAATAATTTCAACAAATTTGCACGAGCCATATTTTAAATGGTATTTTTCTTATTTAATAAGATTTCCCATTAGCTATTTAATTAGTTTGAAGAAGTAAAGATCATTGCCCTATGATTCGAGTTTTGTGTGTTTTGTTATTTATACTCCAGCCATTTATTTCATTTTCTCAACGAAATGTTAAGAAAGATTCGGTTTTCCCTGAAAATATAAAATTAGAGAAGGCGGTTTTTCGACTGAAACAAAATAAGGCTGATTCGATTAAGTATTATACCAATGATACTGTTTTTAAGTTACTTCCCGATCCTCTAAGTCATTTAGATAATGTTGGATTTCGATTCATAGTTCGTGAATTGGATATGAATAATGCAAAAAAGAGGCATCAAACTGATTCTGTGCAAGACGCTGTTAAAACTTTACTGCAATACGTTAAAAATGATAGTATTCGTAATATGGTTTATTACCTGAAGGAATACATTGACACACGAAAGACTGAGGAAGCGCTTCGGAAAGTGAAGAAACAAATGGAGTTGGAGAAGGCGTTGAGCTATCAGCCAGATGTTTACAAGCCTGAAGAACTTGAGACAGACGAAACATGGAAGGCTCATGCTTTGGCCGAATTATATGACTATGTTGAACATGACCCAGTTCATCAATGGATTCGTGAAATTAGTAGAGATTCAGTTCTCTTGGGTGTGAAAAACTATCAAAACGATTCAATTAAATTTTGGATAAATAATGGGAAACAAGATTTCAAACGGTTTTGGTTGAAGAAAAATAGAAGAGATTCGATTGGTATCTGGGTTCAGAATACAAAAGATAGATCTGTTCGTATTTTGGTGGATGATGATGTGTATCAGCAATCTGTTCAGAAATCTAAAATGAGGGGAACCAGTGTTAAACTGGTTAAAGAAATTTCAAACGATCAATATCAATTGGCAAAATTAGGTAAGTATAAGCGCTATTCTAAAAAATGGAATTTGGGTGCTACTATTGGGTTCTCATTTAATCAAGGGCATGTGAGTGATAGTTGGGCAAGAGGTGGAGAAAGTTCGTTTGCAACAATATCCACGCTAAGTGCTTTTGCTAATTATAAACATAACAACCACACTTGGGATAATAAGTTAGAAATGAAATATGGTCTTTTAAAGTCTGGCGATAATGGTTTTAGGAAAAATGAAGATCGCATTGAATTTGAAACTAAATATGGACAAAAAGCGGTGCGAAAGTGGTATTATTCAGCACTGTTTAACCTCAAAACACAAGCGGTAAAAGGGTATGTGTATCCGAATAATGCTGACCGAAAATTGAAATCAGATTTTTTCGCCCCCGCCTATATTATTGCATCGGTTGGTATGGATTACAAGCCGAAGAAAGATTTCTCGATTTTATTATCACCAATAGCAGCTAAGTATACAATTGTTCGTGATACAAGTATTATTGATCAAACTGCTTTTGGTATTGACAAAGATGAGAAAGTGAAAAAGGAGGTTGGATCCTATGTTAATGTGTATCACAAGCTAAAATTTTGGGGTGATTTGAGTTTAGAAAATAAGCTGTCGCTATATTCCAATTATGCAATGAAACCCAAAAATGTTGATATTAACTGGGAGTTGATTTTCGTAATGCCGATTAATCAGTATTTGTCTACTAAATTATCAACTTATTTGATTTCTGATGATGATACCGGTTCTAAAATACAGTTCAAAGAGAATCTCGAAGTGGGAGTTAGTTATCGATTTTAGAGGTAATAATACTTGTGAAAGTTTTTTAATATCAGGATAAAAGATGTTTTAAAACCTTTTTTACTTACTATAAAAAAGACTATTTTGCTACTCTAAATTTAAAGCATAAATCGATGAGTTTAATTTATAGAGTACCTGGTGTTGGAAGAATTGAGATTGACACTTTAGTAGTTGATTCGAATGGAACATTAACGGTAAGAGGAGAAATTGTTCCTGGAGTTATCGAAAGAATACATCAGCTACAGTCTTTAGGAGTAAACGTTGTAATGATTTCTTCAGATCAAAGAGGAAAAGCACGTGAGTTATCCGATTCTACAGGAATTACATATTATGAGGCTAATAACTCAAGAGAGAAAGAGGATATTTTACTTTCGTTGGGAAGTAGAAATGTTGCTGCTATTGGTAATGCCCGTATTGATATTGGATTGTTTGTGCAGTCGGTTGTTTCTATTGCAACTTTGCAAGGCGAAGGAATTCATAAAGATGTAATTGATCATGTGGATGTGATTGTTCCTTCGATAAATGATGCATTAGATTTCTTTTTGGATGAAAATACATTTATAGCTACAATGAAGCGTTAGTCGTTTCTTCATAAAATATTTAAAATCTCCTTTTCGGAGATTTTTTTTTTGCTTTGTTGTAAACTACGAAGTACTTTTTAAGAAATTAATAAATTATACGAATGTTTTTACTGATTGTATCGATCGTAGCGATTGTTTTTGGAATTTATTGGTATTTTATTCATGTTCCTGACTATACCGGATATGTCTCTGTTGATGGGGAAGAGTTAAATAAATATAGTAAGCCTGAAGAGTTATTTACTTTAATACAACAGCCAAAAGAAGATGTTTGGATAATAGATACCCGTGAGGTAGAATACTTTTTAATGGGACATATGCCTACTGCAATGAATTACCCTCATGATGAAATTGAAAATCTCTACTCAAGGATACCGGTAAACACCAAATTGATTCTTTATTGTGATCTAAGCTTAAAATCTCAAAATGTTATTATTTTTTTAGAGGAAAAAGGCTACACTAAAATGCTGAATTGGGGCAAATACAAACGTTGGACTTATCCTGAAATTGTAGAGGAGGAAGTTTCTTTTTAGATCAATTTGTTATAGATCGAAAGGTTTTCATCATCGAAAATACAAAAGATTATTTTTCGAATTGATGTTAGATGTTTCGATTCTTTTTGTATCGTATTAATTGCAATTTCAGCAGCCTCTTTTTTTGGGAAACCATAAATACCTGTACTGATATTAGGGAATGCAATACTCTTTAAATGTAAATTTTCGGCCAAACGAATACAATTTTTGTAGCAATTTTGCAGGAGTTGTGTTTCGTTGTAGTTTCCTCCTTTCCAAATTGGGCCAACTGTATGGATAATATGTTTTGCTTTGAGCTGATAGGCCCTGGTTATTTTTGCTTCGCCAGTTGCACAACCATTTAATTTTCGACATTCGACCAGTAATTCAGGTCCAGCAGCTCTATGAATGGCTCCGTCAACACCACCTCCACCTAAAAGACTTTCGTTTGCTGCATTTACTATGGCATCAACTTTTAATTTTGTTATGTCAGATTTTTCAATTGAAATTTCCATGTTCGTTTTGTCTTTTTTTAGTTAAAGGATTGTTTTGTAAAGTGTAAGAGTCCATAAAATGCTCCTGGAATTCTGTTTTTAGGATTAGATTAAAATTAATAATTCAAATTCATTATAAAAAATGATTACGGAATCGATTGCAAGCTATTGATTTTGAAATTGTTTGTTCGAGTTTGAAAAAATATTTTTACTTTAGCCGAGCTAGCCAAGCAAATTGATTGAAATATATTAAATTGACAATTATGAAAAGAGTATTAGTTGCAACCGGAGGTGGTGATTGCCCTGGTTTAAATGCTGTGATTCGTGCCGTTGTGAAACGAGCAGCACAAGAAAAGGATTGGGAAGTAGTAGGAAGTATTCAGTCTTTCGATGGAATATTAAAAGAACCAACAGAAATAAAAATATTAGATGATGCTGCCGTAAAAGGTATCCATTACCAAGGTGGAACAATTATTGGAACTACTACAAAAGGTGGTCCATTTGCTTGGCCTGTTAAGAATAAAGATGGCTCTTGGGGATCTGCAGATCGTTCGGATGAAATGATTCGCAAATTACAATACCTTGGAATTGATGCAGTAATCAGTATTGGTGGTGATGGTTCGCAGAAAATTTCTCAAGCTCTTTACGAAAAAGGACTAAACATTATTGGGGTACCTAAAACCATTGATAATGACCTTTCTGCAACAGATTTTACTTTTGGTTATCAAACTGCAGTGCAAATTTGTACCGAGGCTGTTGATAAGTTAAAAACAACTGCTGCATCTCATAATCGTGTTTTCATTTTGGAAGCTATGGGACGTGATGCGGGATGGATCGCTTTAAGTGCGGCTATTGCAGGTGGAGCAGAAGCTTGTTTGATTCCTGAGATTGCTTACGATGTAAAAAAAGTAAAGGAAAAATTAGATACTCGTTTCTTGAAAGGAAAAGGTTTTGGTATTATCGTTGTTGCTGAAGGTGCTATGCCTGTGGGTGGATCTGCTTTGGCTGCTGAAAGTACTGAAGTTGGAAATCCTAACTTAAAATTAAGTGGTGCTGCTGATCGTTTGTTAGTTGAATTGAAAGCTGCTGGTGTTGAAGCTGATATTCGTACAACAGTATTGGGTCACTTGCAACGTGGTGGTATTCCTTTGGCTTACGATCGTGTTTTGGCAACGCAATTTGGTGTTAAGGCATTCGAAATGGTGTTAGAAGGAAAATTCGGTCAAATGGTGGCATATCGTCATCCTGAGGTTGTTGGTGTTCCTCTTCCTGAGGCTATTGGAAAGCAAAACCTTGTTGATCCTAAAGCTAACTTGGTAAAAACTGCAAAAGGAGTTGGTATCTGTTTTGGAGACTAATTCTTATAGTAAGATATATAGCCGGAGTCCTTTATGGATTCCGGTTTTTTTATGCTGTAGAAGTTTTTATTTATTCAAAGAAACGATGTTTCCATTCAGGTTTTGGGAGCAAACAGTTGTTTTTTTTTCCGAACCAATTGTATCTGTTTTTTGAAATTAGATTGTAAATCCAATCAGTAATTGATTTGGGAATGTATTTAAAGTAATACATTGCTCTCCAGGGGTAAGTCAAGTGTTTTGTAATTTCGAAAGCTGCTGTGCTTTTTGTGTAAACTTGCTTGTTTTCAATAAAGATAATTGTATTTAATTCTGAATTGGGAATATTCTGATCAAGTAGTAATTCTTTGGCAAAGTTCGACTGAAGTGATGCAAAATGAAGGTTTTCTTTTTTATTAAAGGCAAGTAAAAATTGAACAGAGGTGGAGCATAAATTACAAACCCCATCGAATAATACGATAGGGTTTGAAATGTTTTGATATGATTTGCTGTTTTGCATGTTAGTTTTTCTAAATCAGATTGCACGACAAATTGTTCATCCCTCTAGTAGATAAAATTAAAAATAAATCCGACACAAAGAATTCCAAAGGCAACTATTCCCACAAATGCCAATATCAATGGCATTTTCAATACCTTTTTAAGGATAATAATTTCAGGTAAGGACAAACCGATTACCGACATCATAAAAGCGAGTGAAGTTCCTAACGAAGCTCCTTTTTCGATTAGAACACTCACAATTGGAATAATACCTGCCGCATTTGAATACATAGGAATCCCGATAAGGATGGATAAAGGGACTGAGTACCAAGCAGATTTCCCCATTAGATTTGCCATGAAATCTTCAGGGACATAGCCATGAGCCGCAGCTCCAATTGCCACACCAATAACAATATACAACCAAATTTTACCTACAATTTCTTTAACTGTATCCCAACCAACTTTAATTCGTTGGGAGAAGGTCATTTTGGTTTCATCTGTACCTATTTGTCCCGTTTTCACTTCATAAACCCATGCCTGAACATATTTTTCCAGTTTCAAAATTCCAATTAAGTAACCTGCAAATATGGCAATGAGTAAACCTGTTAGGCTATAGATAATTGCAGTCTTCCATCCAAATAACCCAACCAGCATGATTAAAGCAATTTCGTTAACCATTGGAGCTGCAATTAAAAAACTGAAAGTGACTCCCAATGGAACTCCTGCTTCAACAAATCCTAAAAAAAGAGGAATGGCAGAACAAGAACAAAACGGAGTAAGAACACCCAATAAAGCCGCCATTATATTTCCCACGAAAGTTGATTTGCCCGCCAGTGCTTTTCTTGTTTTCTCTGCTGAGAAATAACTACGGATAATACCAACACCAAAAATGATTAGTACCAATAGTAAAAGGACTTTAGGTACTTCGAAAATGAAAAAACGTAGGGTTTCGGAAAGGTGTGTGCCTTTTTGCATTCTAAAAACAGTATCGATTAAAAAATCGGATATGTTTTGTAGGTTAATATATAATACATACCAAACGGGTAGTAAAAGCAAAGCCAAACCAACTTGCTTTTTGTTTGTGAATTGGACAGATTTAATCATTGTGTGGAATATTTCTTAAGCAATAAAAAAGATGTACGAGAAATAAAGGCCAGCAAGAATAAAACTTACAGCAGCCACTTT
>JBFFMG010000157.1:0-8180 GCA_041554215.1 Labilibaculum sp. | reverse complement strand
ATTTGCAATTCTTATTATGAATGCATTTGTACCACTGATTAATGTGTATGTTAAACCTAAACGTTTCGGCGAAAAAAGGAAATAATCATGGCTGGGAAAAAAGAATCTACATTTATAAATATGGTTCTGGTGTTGTTTATTATAACACTAGTGGCATCAGCCGCTTTGGGTGGACTTTACGAAGCAACCAAAGAACCAATTGCCGCAGCTAAGCTGGCAAAGAAATTAAAAGCAATTGAAGAAGTTGTACCTGCTTTCGATAACAATCCAAATGACGAAATGTTTAAAGTTGGAATGAGCGAAAAAGACACTTTAGAGTTCTATCCTGCAAAAAAGGATGGAATATTAGTTGGTACTGCTGTTAAGACTTTCACCACAAATGGTTTTTCTGGATATGTATGGATTATGGTTGGTTTTAAGCCCGATGGCTCAATCAACAACTATTCTGTATTGGAACACAAGGAAACACCAGGTTTGGGAACAAAAATGGCTGATTGGTTTAAACAAACCGATCCCGCAAAGGCAAAAGCAAGTATCATTAATAAAAATCCGGGAACGGCTAATTTCACAGTTAGCAAGGATGGTGGAGATATTGATGCCATCACTGCTGCCACGATTAGCTCAAGAGCCTTTTTAGATGCTGTACAAACAGCCTATAATGAGTATGCTAAAAACCAAAAAGAAGGAGGAAGCACCAATGAGTAATATGCAAAATTTCACAAAAGGATTTTTCAAGGAAAATGCAGTATTCGTTCTGCTTCTTGGTATGTGTCCAACTTTAGGAGTAACCTCTTCTGCCATTAACGGTTTAGGAATGGGATTGGCAACTACTTTTGTATTGATCATGTCGAACATGGTTATTTCTCTGGTTAGCAACCAAATTCCTGATAAAGTTAAAATTCCATCTTTTATTGTAATTATAGCTTCATTTGTAACCATGGTTGATTTGGTTATGGCTGGTTACGTTCCTGCTCTACACGAACAGTTGGGTGTATTTATTCCCCTTATTGTAGTTAACTGTGTAGTTCTTGGTCGTGCTGAAGCATTTGCCTCTAAAAATAAAGTAATTCCTTCGATTATTGATGGTGCAGGAATGGGATTAGGCTTTGCGATGGCTTTAACAATTTTAGGATCTGTTCGAGAATTATTAGGAAGTGGAAAAGTTTTTGGCATTTCTATTTTCAGCGATACTTACGGTATGCTAGTATTCGTATTAGCTCCCGGAGCATTCTTGGCATTGGGTTATCTGATTGCAATTATTAATCAATTAAGAAAAGCATAAAGAGAAATCATCATGGAATATATTATAATTATTATATCCGCCATATTCGTAAATAACGTTGTTTTGGCGCAGTTCCTTGGAATTTGTCCTTTCCTTGGAGTATCAAAAAAAGTATCGACCGCAGTAGGTATGACAGGAGCCGTAACCTTCGTTATGATTTTGGCTACTATTGTAACCTATCTGATTCAAAAATTTGTTTTGGATGCTTTCGGCATTGGTTTTATGCAAACCATTACCTTTATCCTGATTATTGCTGCTTTAGTACAGTTGGTTGAGATTATTCTTAAAAAAGTTAGTCCTTCACTGTATCAAGCATTGGGAGTATTTCTTCCTTTGATTACAACTAATTGTGCAATTCTTGGTGTGGCGATTATGACTATTCAGAAAGATTACAATCTTCTGGAAGCAGTTGTTTTCTCAGGAGCTACTGCTATCGGTTTCGGTCTTGCTTTAGTAATCTTTGCAGGTCTTCGAGAACACCTTGATCTTGTTGATTTGCCAAAAGGCATAAAAGGGACTCCAGCAGCATTAATTGTTGCAGGATTACTTGCGATGGCTTTTATGGGATTTTCGGGTATTGTTTAAACAAAAAATCAATTCAATATATTTTAAAAGCAGCTTATAATGGGCTGCTTTTTTATTGCATCATAACCGCTATACATGGCTAAATATACCCCTTTTATCAAATTTATTGTGTAAATCCATAATAATAATTAACTTGGAGTCAAATGCGATTAAGAAGGATCAAATCAACCACTAAGTTACACCCTAAAACCAGTTGAAATTTCATGCTAAACAAAATGAGATTCCGCACACGAGTCCTTTCTGGATTCGGTTTAATATTACTGTTTACGGTATCATTTGTTATCCTCTCTATTTTTCAGGTAAAAGATCTTCGCAACGAAACAGAATTCATTTATACTCACACTTATACGGTAAGTAACGCAGTTCGCGATATCAATACACATATCCAAACCATGGAAAGTGCCATGAAGGATATTCTTCTTGCCCAAACACAACAAGAATTCGATCAAGCAATTGATACAATCAATTTGTATCACTTAAAAGCAATGACACAATTCGACACTGTTTTTAATCGCTTTTTAGGCGATAAACGTGATGTTGGTATTGCCTATCATACTTTCATAGAATGGGAAGAACTTCGCAATCAGATAATCGATTTAAAAGTTAGCGGAAAAGAAATTAGTGCAAAAAAAATGGTTGATGGAATTGCGGCCGAGCACTTAAATAAATTAAAAGATAAAACAAAAGTTATGACTGATTTTGCTGAAGATCAGGCAAATCTAATTTATAACGAAGCAACTGCAAAACACACAAGAAAATTATACCTCTTTACTATCATATCCATAGTAATTGTACTTGCCAGTGTATTTATTACCTATATTATTTCAGAAAGTATTGCTCAACCGATTAAAAAATTCATTTACAAGGCTCAAGCTATATATCAAGGGCAAGGAAACGGATCTGTTAGACGCATTAGTGAAGAACAACTTCTGGATCATTCGATGACCGAATTAACTCAAACCTACACGAAACTTCAGAATGAAATTAAAGAACGAGAGCGCGGCGAAGATACTATTCGAGTGCAGTATCAAGAAATACACGATTATTCAGAGAAACTAAGGATATTTAATGAGAAATTGGAGGAAAGAGTTACTGAAAGAACCACAGCTTTAGCCGAAAGTGAAGAAAAATATCGTAACCTGATTAATGGAAGTACCGATATTATTTTAGTTAATGAATACATTGGTGATGGCACCTCAAGATTAATAGAGGCGAATGATACATCATGCGTAATGCTTGGGTACTCAAGAAATGAACTATTCACACTTACACCTGCAAATTACATTGAAGATCTTCCTGATGATTATATTATTAATTCAATTAAAAGATTAACCCGGGAAAAGCAATTTACTCATGAACAAATCTTTATTTCCAAGTATGGTAAGAAGACGCCAATGGAAACCGTGAGTCAACTTGTAACGCTTCAGGGAAAACATGTAATTTTATCAACCTCAAGAGATATTACTGAACGTAAGCTTGCCGAAAAGTCTATTGTTGAGAGTGAGAAAAGATTGAAGAAAATGATTCATCAATCCCCCCTGCCAATTGTAATTACTGATGAAAAACAAAACATAGAATACTTTAACGATAAGTTTATTGAGCTATTTGAATACACTATAGATGATATCCAAACATCTGACGATTGGTACAACTCATGTTTCCCAGATAGAAAGTATCGTGAAGAAGTTAAGAAGACCTGGACAGAAGCCATCGCTACGGCAAAAAAAGAACATACTGATATAGAAAAACAAGAATTTAACATGACGATAAAAAATGGAAACATCCGTCATTGTGAATTCTTTATGGTTCCATTTGATAATTCATCAATGATTATCATTAATGACATTTCTGAAATTATTTCAACACAAAAGGAATTAGTGAAAGCAAAGGAAAAAGCAGAAGAGAGTGATCATTTAAAATCTGCCTTTTTAGCCAATATGTCCCATGAAATCAGAACTCCAATGAATGGAATTATTGGTTTTGCTGATATGCTTCGCAGACCTGACAGAACAGAAGCCCAAAGTGATACTTACATCAATATTATTTATAAAAGCTCAAATCAGCTTCTGAAAATTATAAATGATATTCTTGATATTTCGAAACTTGATTCGGGTCAAACTTTTATAAAAGAAACGAAATGCTCGTTGCATCTTATCATGGACGAATTGTACTCTCAATTCGCAAAAGAGAATAGTACATATGACGGAATTGATTTTAGACTTAACAAGACACTTTCGAGTGAAGAAACACTAGTAATCACTGAAGAAAGAAAATTGAGACAGATACTCTCTAATCTACTTAATAATGCGTTTAAATTTACATCCTCAGGTTTTATCGAATTTGGGTATCACTTAATTGATGGTAATTTCTTAGAATTCTATGTTAAGGATACTGGAATTGGAATTCAAAAAGAAAAACAAGCAATTATATTTGAACGTTTCCGTCAAGTAGAAGAAACTTTCACCCGAAAATATGGTGGAACAGGCCTTGGATTAGCAATTTCAAAGGGATTTGTTGAATTAATGGGCGGGGAAATAAGAATGGAAACCGAAGAAGATAAAGGAACAACCTTTTACTTCACAATCCCTTATAATCCTTTAAGCACAGCAATTGAATCTGACAAGAAATCTTCAAAAAAAAAGTACAAGTGGGATGACAAATTAATTCTTGTTGTGGAAGAGGACGAAACAAATTTCAGATGCATTGAGGCAGCTTTAAAACCAACAAAAATTAAAATATTACGAACTATATCAGGAAACAAAGCCATAGAATTAAGCCTTAGAAACCCAACAATTAATTTGGTATTAATGGATTTAAGATTGCCTGATATTAACGGTATAGAAGCAACACAGACAATCAAAAAAATGAGAGATAATCTACCTATTATTGCTCAAACAGATAATGCCTTTAGAGAAGATAGAAATAGAAGTATTGAAGCGGGATGTGATGATTTCATTGCAAAACCTTTCGACGAGAGCAAGCTGCTAAATACAATTAATAAATACCTAAAAAAGGGAAACAAATTAATTAACCAAACAAGAATATAATTCAGTTGGTGTTTTTTTACCTGAAAGCAATACTGTTCCCAAAGAAGTGCATACTTCCGTCATCTCATTCTTGCTGCTCAATTCTTTCATAAGATTTCCCGAAATTAACAATCTGGATTGATAGGAATTACATAGTCCTTGAATTCTTGAAGCGGTATTTATTGCATCGCCATGATAAGCAATTTCTGATTTTAACTCTCCAACCTCTGCAACCATAACTGCCCCAGAATGAACTCCAGCCTTAAAAATTGGAACCATTCCATAGTTTTTTTGATAATATTCTTTCTTTTTTTCAAGAATTTCCAAGAAATCGTAAAATACCCGCAAACATCTTAATTTTTCGAGACCTTCATCAACCTTCCAGGTTAACACAACCTCATCACCAACGTACTGATAAATTTCAGCATGATTTGCCCGAACAGCCTCAGAAATATCCTTAAAACAGTCCTGAATTAATCTGCTATATTTAAAATGACCAAGTTTTTCGGCATAATAGGTCGATGATTTCAAATCCATAAACAAAAAGATTCGCTTCTCTTCTTTTGGTTTGTAATACCTACCAAGTAAAAATTTAACAAGAATGCCTTTACCCAATTTTCGATCTATTTCGTGAAAAACTTCGATTAAGCTTCCTACTATAAAAAAGTAAACTAATAGAGCATAAAACAACTGAGAATGATACAAGGACAATAATTGAGGAAAGGTTGCTGGAAAACCATCCATTGCAAACAAATCTCCCATATGGTACATACAATAAATAAGCAAATAGGCACTACTTACATTTACTGATAAACTTACTATCATTGAAAGAAAGTAAGTCGGTATTTTATGGCGCAACGATTTTGCCAATTTGAAGATCACTCCCCAAATTATTCCCGCAATGCCACCAGACCACAATACGTTTTTAAGATTTTGAATCTTATAAACAGATAAGTGACTAGTTTCATCGACTTGAAAAACCATTAAGAAAAAGAGTGCGAGTACCCAAATTGGTATTATCGTTAGAAAATAACGACCAATTAATTTAATATTTGTATGAAACGCTACTTTATTCATTGTGGTTTAGGAATTGGACTAAATCCTCTACCTCTTTATACGAATTAATTACGTAGTCCTCATTTACTTTTAACCGAAACAAATGATTCTCTAACACCTTAATATTTTCCCTTGATGCATTACCTAATTTAGATAAACCAAATTGAAACAATGTATCTCTTTCCTGATTACTACTTTTTACTATCATAATTAAAAAAGGAGTGACCAAATCAAAATTGATGAATAATCATCAACCCATCCTACTGAAAGATTCGGTCACATCCTACCCACTATTAAATTTCTAAATCCCCGATTGATTTTAAAAAGCTAATTTCTCTTATCTTATAATTGATCTTTGAGTCAATCAACTCACTATGTGCTTTTTGCCAAAATGCCTGAGCATCTAACAATTCCGTAGTACTAGCCAAGCCTTCGTAAAAACTATTCTGAGTAATCTCTACATTTTCATTTGCTTGCTCCATTGAAATATTTGCCAATTCAATTTGCTGATATGCTTCCTGCAATTTAAAATACGATTGCTGAACATCAAGACTGATTAAATCTTTGGTACGGTCGAATTCCAATTCTTTTTGCTTGCTTTTAAATCGCGCTGAAGCCATTTTATGTTTACGTTCCTGCCAATGAAAAATAGGAACCGACAATTGAGCTTGCACTGCCAAAAACTGCATAGATCCAACTAAATCACCAATACTACTTATGTTGCTATATGATGCACCCACTCCTAATTGTGGCAAATAATCTGCTTTAGTATGTTTCACCTGTTCTTGTGAAATTTCAACTTGCTTACCCAACATCAAAAGTTCTGGTCTTTGTTGCAAAGCTTTTTGCATATAATCAGCACCAATAACATTTTGTGTAATCGTAATTGTTGTATCGGTAGCAATAACATCACTCATCAGATCCTTACCAATAACCTGACACAGAGACATCTTAGACAAAACCTGCAGATTTTGCACTCTAAACAAATCTAACTTCGCCTGATTCAATTGAACCTGCACTTTTAGCAACTCATTCTTTGTGGTAATCTCTAAATCATATGCATTTTGCAGATCACGAACCAGAGCCGAAAGCAATTCAACATACTTACCCGCTAAATTCGCTTTTTCATTGATTGAAACAAGATTCCAATATGCCTGATCAGTTTCTAACAAAACATCTGATGTTTGCAAGCTTCTGTTATAGGTAGCAATTTCTTTACCCATCTTTGTCATTTGATAGGAACTCCTTATTTTCCCTCCTAAATAGATTGGTTGGGATAGAGTTAATCCAGTCGAAAAGAAATCAATATTTCCCATTTTCACATTTAATCCAGGAAAATAAACATCACTAGTTCCACTAAATATTCCTTGCTGCGCTTCGGCCAAACTATTGGCTGTTGGTAAAAAAGAACCCGCCAAATTAATATCATCAATATCATGATAATAATTATACGATCCTGATACTTTTAAATTTGGAAGAAACTGGGTGAACACAAATCGAACATTCGATTCATTTTCAGCAATCATTTCATCCGCAATTTTGATCTTCTGATTGTATTCTAATGCCAAAGTACGACTCTCGCTCAATGACAGCTTTTGAGCTAATCCCTGAAAAGCAGTCAGGGAAAAGAACAAAAGAAAAAGTATTTTATTTTTCATATCTGCTAACACTTATAAATCCATTACACTTTTTGTTGAAACCCTGTAAAAAATCGCATACAAAACAGGTACAACAACCAAAGTAATAAGGGAACCAATCAATAACCCAAACATAATAGCTACAGCCATTCCTCCAAATAACTCATCGCTAATTAATGGAATCATACCAAGTATTGTTGTGAAAGAAGCCATAAGAACAGGACGCATTCTTGAAACTGCAGAATCAATAATCGCTATAAGGATATCCTTTCCTCCCTTTATTTCCAGATTTATTTCATCGAGCAGAACAACTGCATTTTTAATCATCATTCCCATTAAACCTAGCGTACCCAACACCGGCATAAAACCAAAAGGTTTACCAGTTAATAACAATCCATAACTAACCCCAATAAATGCAAGCGGAAGAATAGACAAAATTATAATTGGTTGACGGAAATTATTGAATAACATCATGATTATAATTACCATTAGCAGAAATGCAAGAGGCAAAAATTTATTAATATTTTCATTTGCATCAGCACTCGATTTATGCTCTCCCAGCCATTCAAAATCGTAACCTTCAGGCAGTGGAAT